>JBBQLF010000393.1:0-5096 GCA_038327695.1 Bryobacterales bacterium | reverse complement strand
GTCTTTTTCTTTGCCCCTCTTTTTTCTCCACCCCCCATTTTTGGGGGGGGGGGGCCCCCCCGCCCCCCCCCCCCCCCGCCCCCCGGCGGGTTTGTGGGGGGGGGCCCCGCCCCCCCCCCCCCCCCAACCCCCGCGCCTCTGCCCCGTCCGGTGATGCCAGGGCTTGCATGTCCTGGTAACTCCTCCGCCAAGGGTGGTTCGGCAAAGGTGCCGCGGGCGTCACAGGCCTGGATCGTTTCCGCGTAACCACCTCCGGCTTGGCGGGGCGTTCCGGGAGCAGCGTCCAACTCAACTTCCGCCCCCGGTAGTGGATCTCGATCGTCCCGTCTTCCCACTCGCACACCGTCACTTTGCTCTTCGCCGGCGCGTGGTTCCGGTTCTGCGCTTCCACTTGATAGAAATGGCTTTCGTGCCGCACCACCCAATCGTTGCCCAATGTGCGCTCCGTCTCCAGCCGGAAGATCTCGCGCAGTTTCGTTGCCGATGGCCTGGGTAGATGATAATCCGTCTCCGAGGCCGCATCGATAGCGAAGCGCTGGTTGTGATCGTCGCAGTATTCTTTCTCCAGATATTGGTTCGCCGCCTGATAGGTCGCGATCTTCTTGCGCCGCATCTTCTTGATCAGCCGGTCCTGATGCGTGCCATGACCACGCTCCACTCGCCCCTTGGCCTCCGGCGATCCCGCCGCGATAATCTTGATCCCCAGCCGTTCGCACATGCGTCCAAACTGCGTCGTAGCAGGCGTTCCGTGCAAATACTCTTTCGCCGTTGGCTCACGCACGTACACGTTTTTCCAGTCCGTGTAGAGCGCTCGCGGCACGCCGTACTTTTCCATCCAGGCCTGCAACACACCCACCGCCGCCCAGATCGTTTCCTCCTTCCCCATGCGGCACAGCGTCGTCGATGTTGCATCGTCGACCAGGTTCATCAGGCACCCGCGTGGCCCGCGCTTCTCCAGCCATTCATGGAAACTGCCGTCCAGTTGCACCAGGTCGCCGAAGTGCTCGCGCCGGTCCCGGCGCTTGCGATGCTTGCGTGTTTTTCTCTCGCGGCTCCACAAGTGTTCCTCCAGCATCCAGCGCCGCACCGTCGTCGGCGATAGCTGGATTTTGTCTTCACTCTCCAGATGCTCCGCTGCCAAGGTCGGTCCGAAGCGCTCTCCCACCTCACCGGAATACTTCTCGCGGATCAGGCGAATCACTTTTGCCCGCACCTTCTTCGGCTTACTTCGATTGGAGGTCCGGCCCACGTTGCCATGCCCCAATGCGGTCGCGCCTTTCTTCTGGTAGCCCTTCCACAGGCGTTTCGCCTGCCGGTAGCTCAACTCCATCCGCTCGGCTGCTTCCACCAGCGTCCAGGCTTGGCTTTTCACCTGCGCCAGCACCGCCGCACGCCTCATCTCCCGCTCACTCATTGCTGTTCTCCCCATTCTCGAACCCCCTCTTAGAGGCTCGCTCATGGGGACACTTCTATTAACCGCTTATGGGGACATTATCAAAAACGCGCAACACACAGGTAACTGATTGTTTCATCCGGCGCGGACGTCGGCGGACAACTGACCCACAGGATTTGAATCAACAGGTGCAGAGTTCGAGCCTCTTTCGGGTGCACCGCTTCCCCCCGAACCGCCTCCACCATCCGGCCTCGGATCATAGTCATGTAGTGGATCCCTCCGGGGTGCCGCAACGCGGGCCCGGCTCATCCCGCATCAGAGCCGCCCGGAAGCGCTCCTCGAACCTGTTACGAGCCGCGTCAGGGTCCGGTACCGCCCCAGACTGGCCTTCCGGCCCAACGTGGCTCTGTAGCATCCCGGCGAGCTGGGGCTATCCCTTGCACTCCACAGGCGGCCCGTCCAGGGACACTTCCACCATGCGGACGGTGAGTTCAGATTGCATCCTGGGCACGTGGAGGATGTTCATGCCGCGCTCCCAATCCGGAAAGGCGCGCCAGGGGTCAACTGAACACCTTCTTGCCGATCGGTCCCGGGCCGAAATCGAGCCGGGCCTCGCTGAGCTTCAGTCCGGCAACCTCGATCTTGTTGAGGTCGGCCGAGCCGAGGCCCTTGGCTTCGGCCAGCAACAGAGTGTTGTCTCCGCGGACAAACGGGCCACTGCCGCGCGGCGAGCGCGGGTCGTAGCCCATGACGGCCGTGCACACGGTGTCCACGCAGACTTGGTTGCGGCCAGCCAATAGCACGCCCGGCTTGATCAGCTCGACACCCTGGTTCCACTCGCCCTCGCCGCCGCGGATGGTCTCGATGCCGTCCACAATGGAGAGATCCACTGGGCGGATGCCGCAAAGATCCACGACGATGCGCGGGATCCGGAAGCCGGGGTCGCGCGGCGTGGCGGCGTCGAGTTCCTGCGGGACGCCTTTGGGCGGCGTGCGGGTACCGTTGTGGCAGACCGGGCCGCGCTCCTGGCGCGGATCCTCGTTGCCATCGGTGCCGCAATCGCCGCCGTAGAGCGAGCAGGGCGTATTGCCGAAGTTGTTCTTCATCGTCATGGTGACGCCGGCCAGCCAGTGGTTCTTCAGCTTTGACATGGAGACATAGGCGTCACAGTCCGTAAAGGAATGGTTCAGGTCGTAGGCCGGGAAGATGTAGCCGCCGGCGGGGACCTTGGTGCGGACATAGTCCTTCGCCAGCCCGCGGTTCTGCGTGTTCTCCCACTCCACCTTGGCTCCGCAGGTCTCAATCGCCTTGACGTCCAGGCCGTAACGCGCCCACAACTCCATGTCTTGCCTGGCCGGAAAGAACGACTCGATGATCCTGATGCGCTTGGCCCCAGCCCGCGCCATCAACTGGCACATCGCCAGCACCGTGGACGGCTCATTCCGGTAAGGCAGGCCGGGCTTGACGGGAAAACGCGACGGATTACCCGTCAGGTTCAACTTCAGAGCGACGGTCTTGTTCTTCACCACCGCGCCCAGTCCGCCTAGCTGGTCCGTGAGCTTGCGCAACGTATCGTAGATCTTTGGGTCATAGGCGCGGACGCGCGCGATGGCCACAGTGGACGTTGGTGCGGCCTTGGCGAAGCCGGCGGGTGCGGCCGCGGCCAGGGCAATTGCTTGACGGCGAGTGAGGGTGCCAGACATGCCGACATTGTAGTATGTCCGGCTGGGCGCGTGTTACCTGGCGATCTTCGTGTAGGAGACCTGTTTCGTCTTTACCTGTATCTTTTGGTCTGTCCGTTCAGAATCGTGGACGCCAGGTGATTCGTGCCGCCGGGCAGGGTCTCAAACACGGCATCCAGCGTAACGGGGTCTTTCTCCTGGCTGGTGAGGCAGGAGTTGATGCCTATTTTGAGCAGGACCTTCGAAGCGGGGTCGAAGGTAAACGTCAGCAATTCTCCGTCCTTGGCATATCGCTTGAATCGAATCTCAGCCTTTCCTGGCCCGGCCTGTCCGAGGGTGGCATTCCCGTTTCGCAGGAGGTACTCTACCTGCTCCGGTTTGGGCGGCAGGTAATCGAGCACCAGGCTGAGTGCCCGCTCCACGTCATCTGCCTTATCGGCTTTCTTCCGGTTGAGCGGTCTCTTCGACATCGTTCGCGGCGTCTCACTGGTCTTGGCGGCGTCGACCGGCGTCTTCTCCAACTTGCCCCAGGCGTCGTAGCGGCAGGTGGAGTCCAGGGTCCTCTTAACCTTGCCCTTGATCAGCACTTCTGTGTGCTCGGTCCATGTGTACTGGCGCAGGGCCGCCATGTCCGTCGTCAACCTGCTCCTGACCGCGTCTACTTCCCGCGCCAGTTCCGGGGCAATGCCTTGGGCGGCGCCTGGTTGCAGAGCGGCCACCCCGCAGATCAGCAAATTCGCGACCAAAGATAGTTTGATTCGGATCTCTCAGCTACATTTTAGCCCGCTTCCCGATAGCGTCCCTCCAATGCGCGGCTTCAACGCTGGCGGCGAAGCCAGGAGAAGTACCGCTCGAAAACAACTGGTTGTCCGCGATCATCGCCGGAGTAGCACCCTGCCGAGACGTCTGGCCCCGCCACGCCGGTGACTTGGGCAAGGTGGTGGTTCCACTGATCGCAATTCAATCGGTCCGTGCCGGCGGCCTGGAGAAGCTGGCGCGCGACGTCACCGGCGGAGCGGAGTGAGGCGATGCCCGGGGCTCCGAGGGCGACAAACGGCATCGGGCGGCTGACTGCGCTCGAATAGGGAACCAGCCGCGGTGCCTGCTGATCCGGTTCCACCAGCCACAGGTGCCGGTCCTGGTAGTGCGCCATCAGGCGCGCATTGCTGAAGCGGTCCAACTCCCTGGCCCAGACTACCGGGGCAGCATCGATGCCGGCGGCATTGTAAACCCACTCGTCGCCCGGGTTGTGCCAAGGGCCGTACCGGACGAAAACCAGGTGCCGGCCGCCGGAAGCCAGCAGGGTCCGGAGCATGCCCGCGCGCGCCTCGCCGCCGGCCGAAGGCCATTGCCAACTGGCCTGGACCACCGATTCGGAGGGGGCGCGGCCCGCAACGACGCGAATCAGAAGCATGGCGGCGCAAGCGAGAGGCAGGACCTGAATCAGACAACGCCCGGCGCGGCGGCCACCCCAGCGCCAGGCCCCCAGGCGCCTCATGCACAGCATAACGATCAGCAGTCCCAGCCCGGTGCCCGGCGCGGCATAGTGGGCGTTGTGCCAGACTTGGCCCCACAGGGCCAGCGAGAAGGCCGCCGCCATCAGTATCAGCCGCCGGGTTACCCAGGTTCGCCAAAGCAGCGGCAGAGCCAGCAACGGGAGGCTGAGCAGCGGGCCAAGGTAGAAGCGCCAATAGAAGGCGGCTTTCTCCACGAAGTCCGCCAACGGCGCCTGGCGCGCGCCGTTGAAAACGTCCATTTCCAATTCAACATAGAAATGGCGCATTTCACGATTGTTGTACAACGGTTCGGGCCGCGGCGCCTGCCATAGAAAGTGGGGCGCCATAGTCATGGAGGAACGGCACAGCAGGTAGGGTGGCGTCCAGGGGCTTCCGGTGACGCGGACGAAATAGAGACCCATCCCGGCGGCGATGACCGCCAGAGCGAGCGTCAGGGGCAGCAGTAGGTGTCGTGCCGTGCCCAGGACAACGATGGCGGCCACCAGGCCGAAAACGGCGCCCTCG
>JBBQLF010000392.1:0-5112 GCA_038327695.1 Bryobacterales bacterium | reverse complement strand
GGAGCACGCGCTGGATCTCGCGCAGGCCCATCTGACTCCCGCAGCTTCCGCTTCACGCTGTGCCACAGCATCTTCCTGGCCTGCGTCATGCCCGCCTGGGCCCCCGCGCCATGGACCCGAACTTCAACCCGCCAGGCCGGTGTGCAGCGCCACCACGCCAAAAGTGAGGCGTTCAAACTGCACCCGCGTATAGCCGGCGGCCTCCATCTCCGCCGCCAGTACCTCGGCCCCCGGAAACTTCCGGACAGACTCCGGCAGATACCGGTAAGCATCCCGGGCCCCGGACACGGCTCCGCCGATGGCGGGCAGTATCGTCTGCGAGTAAAAGCCGTACAAGCCCCGGAACACCGCGTTGGGCGGCGTGGAGAACTCCAGAATGGCCAGCATGCCGCCCGGCTTGAGCACGCGCTGGATCTCGCGCAGGCCCTTCTGATAGTTGGCGAAATTGCGGAAGCCAAACGCCACCGTCACCAGATCCAGCGACCGCGAGGCCAGCGGCAGCTCCAGCGCATCCGCTTCCACGTAGGGGATCGGGTTCCGCCGCCCCACGGACTTCCGGCCGGCCGCCGTCAGCATCGGGTGGCAGAAGTCACTGCCCACAATCCGCGCGTCTCGCCCCGCCTTGGCCTCCAGCGCCAGCGTCAGGTCCCCGGTCCCGCAACACAGATCCATCACCCGCGCCTCCGGCCGCCGCAGGATGTGCTCCACCCGCCGCACCGTCACTGCACGCCAGTAGCGGTCCGTCTGGAACGACAGCAGATGGTTCAGCAGGTCGTAGCGCGGCGCCACCCGGCCAAACATCGCCCGCACATAGGCCGACGCTTGCGCTTCGGTGCCCGCGCCGGCCGGCGTTGTGCCCTGCCCCGGCGTCATTCGAACGTTCTCGCAATCGCCTCTCGCACCAGCGCCGCCGGCAATCCGGACACCACCTCCGTTGCGCCGATGCCCGTGGCCAGGACGAAATGGACCGTGCCCTGGATCGTCTTCTTGTCCTGGGCCAGCCGCCCCATCAGCCGGTCCACCCCGATGCCCTCCAGCCCCGGCAGCGGCCCGTAGCCGTCCACGGCGGCCAGGATCTCGCCGCACACCTCGTCCGTGCACTTGCCGGCCAACCGCGCCAGGTGCGCCGCCGCCTTCATCCCCAGCGCCACGGCCTCGCCGTGCAGAAACCGCGTGTAGCCCGTCTCGGCCTCAAACGCGTGCCCGACGGTGTGCCCATAGTTCAGAATCTTCCGCACTCCCCCTTCGCGCTCATCGGCCGAGACCACCTCGCACTTGATGCGCACGCTTTCGGCGATCATCTGCTCCACCACGTCCGGCGCCCGGGCCAGCACACGCGGCGCCTCGTCCCGCATCAGCCGGAACAGCGGCTCGCTCCGGATAATGCCGCACTTGAGCACCTCGAACAACCCGGCGCGGTACTCGCGCTCCGGCAGCGTCTCCAGCAGATCCGGATCGGCCAGCACCGCCAGCGGCTGATGGAACGCGCCGATCAGGTTCTTCCCGCCCACCAGGTTGGCGCCGGTCTTGCCGCCCACGGCCGCGTCCACCTGCGCCAGCAGCGTGGTCGGCACCTGAATCACCGGAATGCCGCGCATGAAGATGGCGGCCAGAAACCCGCCGAGGTCCGTCACAATGCCGCCGCCGAAGGCGATCACCACGCTCGTGCGATCCGCGCCAAGCGAGAGCATCTCATCCGCCATGGCCTCCACAGACGCCATCCGTTTGCGCTCCTCGCCCCCCGGAAAGGTGATCCGGTGCCACGCCCGCCCCTCCAGCAGAGCGGCAACCCGCGCCCCGTGCAGGCGCCAGACATCGCCGGTGGTCACCACAAACAGAACCCCGGCTTTGGGTGGAATCGTCCCCCTCAGGCGCCCCAACGCGCCTCTTTCCACAATGGCGTCATAGTGTTGCGCCGTCGTCGTGACAGCATAGGCAGGCATGTCTTTCGTTGTACCATGAGTGGTATCAACGCCAAATCCGAATTGCTAGAAACTGACTTCCTGGTGGTGGGCGCCGGCGTCGCCGGCCTGCGCGCCGCCATTGAGTTGGCGTCGGCCGGTCGCGTGCTCGTCGTGGTCAAGGACGCCCTGCGCGAATCCAGCTCCGAGTACGCCCAGGGCGGCATCGCGGTTGCCCTCAGCGACGACGATGACGTGCGCCTTCATGAGGCCGATACGCTCCTCGCCGGCGACGGCTTGTGCAACCCCGCCGCCGTCCGGGCCCTCGTCGAGGAGGGGCCCGCGGCCATCCGCGAACTCATCGGCTGGGGCGCCGTCTTTGACCGCGACGGCGAGAGCCTCCTGTTCGCCCGCGAGGGCGCCCACTCCAAGAGCCGCGTGCTCCACTCCCACGGCGACTCCACCGGCCGCGAGATCGCCCGCGCCCTTTATAGCCGCGCCGCCGCGCTGCCCAACATCGCCTTCCGCAGCTTCTCCGCCGTGGTGGATCTGTTGCTAAACGACGGCCGCGTCACCGGCGCCGTCGCCCTCGATGACCAGAGCGGTTCTCTGGTCACCATCCACGCCCGCGCCGTGGTGCTGGCCACCGGCGGCCTGGGGCGCATCTTCCTGGACACTACCAATCCCGACGTGGCCACCGGCGACGGCGTGGCCATGGCCTGGCGCGCCGGCGCCCGCATCAGCGATATCGAGTTCGTGCAGTTCCATCCCACCGCTTTGCACATTGAGGGCGCGCCCAGCTTCCTGCTTTCGGAGGCACTGCGCGGCGAGGGAGCCCACCTGCTGGACGCCCGCGGCCAGCGCTTCATGCCCAACTACCACCCCATGGCGGAACTCGCCCCCCGCGATGTCGTAGCCCGCGCCATTGTGGATCAGATGCGGCTCGACCACACCCGCCATGTGCACCTGGATTTGTCAGGCCGCGGCCCCGGTTTCGTCAGGAATCGCTTCCCCCGCATCCACGCCACCTGCCTCCAGTTCGGGCTCGATCTGGATCTGGTCGCCGCCCCGGTCCATCCGGCCGCCCACTACGCCATGGGCGGCGTCTGGACGGACCTCGCCGGGCGGACTTCCTTGCCCGGCTTATGGGCCGCCGGCGAGGTGGCCTGCACCGGGGTCCACGGCGCCAACCGGCTCGCCTCCAACTCCCTGCTGGAGGGCGTCGTCTTCGGCGCGCGCGCCGGCCGCGCTGTCCTCGCCGCCGCGCCGGCCAGATCCGGCCAGGCCGGGCCGCCGCCGCCGCTGGAGACGCCCTTAACCGCCGGCGCCGAAGTGCGGCGTCTGGCGTCCGCCTATTGCGGCATCGTTCGCAACGGTGACGGGCTCAGCACCGCTCTGGCCGTCCTCCGCGGCTTGCCGCTGGAGCGCAAGCGCGGCTTGTCCCGGGCCGATGTGGAGCTGGCTAATATGAGCACGGTCGCCCAGTTGATCGCCCGCTCCGCGCTGGCTCGCCACGAGAGCCGCGGGGCCCACTATCGCCTCGATTTTCCAGAAAAGTCCGAAAGGTTCCAGTTGCATTCCATGATGGACAGATCTTCCTTTGAGGTGTCGTTTGAATAGCCGCCGGCCCGCGATGGTCTTCCCGGCGTTCGCCTTTGCCGGGGTGGCGTCGCTGGAGATCATGAAGGTGGGACCGGAGACGGCTTTGTGGGCCGCACCGGCCATCCTGCTGGCCGCCATGTTGATCGCCTGGGCCGCCGAATCGGCGCAGTTCTTCATTGCCCAGGGCTTCGCGCTGGCCATTCTCGCCTGGCTGCAAACCCTCCCTGAGTTCGCCGTCGAGGCCGTGCTGGCCTGGAGGCAGCAGGTGCCTTTGCTGCTGGCCAACCTCACCGGCGCCCTGCGCCTGCTCACCGGCCTCGGCTGGCCGCTCATCTACGGCACCGCCGCCCTCTTTCACCGCTTGAAATACAAACGGCCCCTCCGCGAAATCACCCTCGACAAGGACCATTGCGTGGAAGTCGTGGGCCTGCTCGTCCCGCTGCTCTATGTCAGCGTCATCTGGGCCAAGGCCTCGCTGAATCTCTTCGATGCCGCCGTGCTCGTATTGATCTATGTGGCCTATCTTTGGATCCTGTCTAAAATGCCCCCGCAGGCCCATGAAGGCATCGAGGATCTGGACCGCATCCCGCGTATGGTGGTCAAATCCAGCCCCAAGGTCAGAACGCTCCTCATCTTCGGCTTGTTTGCCGCCGGCGGTGGTTTGATCTACTACGCCGCCGAGCCGTTCCTCGGCAGCCTGCTCGCCGTGTCGGCCATGCTCGGCATTCCCAGCTTCGTCTTCGTCCAATGGGTGGCGCCGTTCGTCAGCGAGTTCCCCGAGAAGGTTTCGGCCTTCTACTGGGCCAAGACCATTGACAGGGCGCCCATGGCCCTGATGAACATGGTCAGTTCCAATATCAACCAGTGGACTCTGCTCACCGCCATGCTGGTGGTGGTCTATTCGCTCAGCAAGGGCGAACCCTCTGTCATTCACTTTGACTCCCAGCAGGAACTCGAGTTGCTCATGACCATCGGCCAGTCGCTGGTCGGCATGATCTTCCTCGTCAACATGGCATTGAACTGGTGGGAGGCCGGAGCGCTGTTTACTCTCTGGTTCGCCCAGTTCCTGTTGTCGCCGGTGCAACCAGGTCCCACCGGCTGGGGCATGATCGCCGGCAATTTCCACTGGATCGTAACCGTCGTCTACTTTGTCTGGTTCGGCGTGGAATTGATCCGAATCCTGATCGGCCGGCGCACGCCCGCGGCCTTCACCGAGTTTGCCGTCATCTGGCGGACCATCGTGCGCCCGGCCCGCTAGTGTAGTGTCCCGCAAATAGCTCGACACGCAAAACGCTTGCGCGCGCGGCTCTATATGGAACGCGTTGTTGCACAAGAGATTCCGAGTGTAGCGGCCGAGTCTCCAACAGCAAACGAACCTGCCCTTCCCGCGCAGTAGATTCTCTCGCATCGGGGCCACCCGTCAAGGCGTCCCTTCGGCTCGCTTCGCCCGGTCTTGACGGGGCCCGCCCCGATGCCGGCCCTCTTCCTGTTTATGCGGGAAGGGCAGGACCAAGCACGGTTCGTTCCACTTGACAGCAACCGGCCTTCTCATGGAAGCCGCGGCTGTGAACCTAAATCCGGCAGTTGCGACCGTCAGAATCCGCCATCT
>JBBQLF010000391.1:0-5117 GCA_038327695.1 Bryobacterales bacterium | reverse complement strand
AGGGCCACGGGCATCCCACGCAGCGCGATCTGGAGATCCCGTGGATTCTTACTGGACCCGGCGTGCCCGCCGGACGCGAGCTCCGGTCCACCATCTCGACAACGGATACCGCGCCGGCCCTGGCCGCGCTCTTCGGCCTGGAGCCGCATCCCTGCTGGACCGGGCACGCCGCGCGAGGCGCGATGCCAGTAAGGTATAAATATGACAATTAAGAGCTCGTCGCGGATTAGCCCTGCCAGATCGGCACAATCGCTTCCCGACGGTCGCGCCTCGGAATCGGGTTCTGAGCCGCGACCGTCAGGAAGCGGTTGGACCCGCTTTTTCATGGCAGGTTCCAGACGCGGCGTCGTTGTTTCGTTCCTCCTGGCGCTGAGCGCGGGCGCGTTGCCCGGCGCGGAGGCGGACCTCATCCTGCACGGCGGCAGAATCCTCACGGTGGATCCCAGGTTTACCGTGGCCGAGGCGCTCGCCATCCGCGACGGGCGGATCACGGCCGTGGGCACCAGCGCGGAACTGCTGCGCACTCAGCGCGGCCCGAAGACACGGCTGGTGGACCTGCAGGGCAAAACCGTCCTGCCGGGCTTGAACGACGCGCACGTCCACGTCCTCGGTTCGGCGCTGAGCGAGTATCGCCAGAAACTGCCGCCGCTGGATAGCATCGTGGACATCCAGGCCTACATTCGTGAGCGCGCCGCCCATACGCCGAAGGGTGCGTGGATCATCGTCCCGCGCACCCTGCCGCCGCGCCTCAAGGAGATGCGCATGCCCACGCGGCAGGATCTGGACGTCGCCCCGGGCCATCCCGTGGCGTTCGATGGCAGCTACGTCTGGTCTGCCAATACCATGGCGCTACAGATCAGCGGCATCACGCGCGACACGCCGAATCCGCCCGGCGGCGAGGTGGTCAAGGGTGCCGATGGCGAGCCCAACGGCATCATGCGCAACGCCTCTCAACTGCTCAAGGGTGCCCACCAGAGTGAGGTCTTCACCGAAGAGGAAAAGCTGAAGGCGATGGAGCAGATGCTCCGCACCTACGCGGCGGCGGGGCTCACCGCGGTGGGTGATCGCGCGGTGACCAAGGAAGACGTCGCGCTCTACGAGAAACTCAAGGCGCAAGGGCGGCTCCCGATACGCGTGGTGCTGACGTGGCGCATTGACGCCTCCCGCCCGGTGGAGGAGGTCGAAAACGAGATTCGCAAATCGCCCTGGCGGCCGCAGGCCGGGGACGAATGGCTGAAGTTCGCCACGTTCAAAGTCACGCTCGACGGCGGCCAATCCGTCGGCACGGCGTATCAGCGGATGCCCTACGGGCCGTTCGGCCGCCAGCTCTATGGGCAAACGAATCCCGACGCGCGGGGCACCCTCTTCGTCGAACCGGAGAAGCTCTACCGCATCTTCCGCGCGGCCAGCGATCAGGGCTGGCAGCTCACTGCCCACGTGCAGGGCGGCGCGGCCATCGACAATCTGCTGGACGCCTTTGAGCGGCTCGATAAGGAAAAGCCCATCGCCGCCCGCCGCCACCATGTCATGCACGGCAGCTTCATGAGCGAGGACGCCTTGGCGCGCATGAAGCGCATGGGCGTCGCGGTGGATGCCCAGCCCGGCTGGATGTACTTCGACGTGCCCGCGCTGGGCCGCGTCTTCGGGTTGCAGAACATGCGCTACTTCTTCCCGCTGAAGTCATTCCTCACGAACGGTATTCCTGTGGCCGGCGGCAGCGACCACATGCTGGGCTTTGACAAAAGCGTGGCCGTGAACCCGTTCAATCCCTTTTTCAACATGTGGATGTGCGTGGCCCGCCAGACGCGCGAAGGCAACTCGTTCTACGCCGAAGAGCGCGTGGACCGGCGCGACGCGCTGCGCATGTGGACCTCCGGCGCGGCCTGGATTCAGACCAGCGAACGCCAGCGCGGCACGCTGGAGGTGGGCAAGCTCGCTGATCTGGTCGTGATCGAACAGGATTTCCTGAACTGCCTCGAAGACGAACTGCGGCACATTGAACCCCTACTCACGATGGTGGAGGGCCGCACCGTGTACGAACGCGCTAAGCCAGCAGCGGACGCACCACCTCGCCGTGCACGTCCGTAAGCCGGAACGGCCGGCCCTGGAACTTGTACGTCAGTTGCGTGTGGTTGAAGCCCAGCAGAAGACCAGCGAACGCCAACGCGGCACGCTGCAGGTGGGCAAGCTCGCTGATCTGGTGGTGATCGAACAGGACTTCCTGAACTGCCCCGAAGACGAACTGCGGCACATTGAACCCCTACTCACGATGGTGGAGGGCCGCACCGTGTACGAACGCGCTAAGCCAGCAGCGGACGCACCACCTCGCCGTGCACGTCCGTGAGCCGGAACGGCCGGCCCTGGAATTTGTACGTCAACTGCGTGTGATTGAATCCCAGCAGGTGGAGCAGCGTGGCGTTCAGGTCGTGGACGTGCACGCGGTCCTTCACCACGTTGAACCCCAGTTCGTCACTCTCGCCGAGCACGAGCCCTGGCTTGATGCCGCCCCCCGCCATCCACATCGTGAACGCGTTGGGGTGGTGATCGCGGCCGTCGCTGCCGCCCTGCACCATCGGCGTACGGCCAAACTCGCCGCCCCAGATCACCAGCGTGTCATCCAGCATGCCGCGCTGCTTTAAGTCCTTCACCAGCGCGGCGCACGCGCGGTCCGTGTCCAGGCAGTTCTTTTTGAGATCCTTCACCAGGTTGCCGTGCTGGTCCCAGGCCTCGTGGTAGAGCTGCACGAAACGCACGCCACGCTCCAGCAACCGGCGCGCGTAGAGGCAGTTGTTGGCAAACGACGGCTTGCCGGGCTCGGCGCCGTATAGCTCCAGCGTTGCCTTGGATTCGCGGTTCAGATCCATCAGTTCCGGCGCACTGTCCTGCATGCGGAAAGCCATCTCAAACGAGTTGATCCGCGTAGCGATCTCCGGGTCGCCCGTGGCGGCCAGCCGCATCTCATTCAGGCGGCGCAGCGAGTCCAGCGATTCGCGCTGCGTCTGCTTATCCACGCCCGGTGGGTTGGACAGATACAGCACCGGATCGCCGCTGCCACGCAGTTGCACGCCCTGATAAACCGTCGGCAGGAAGCCGCTGCCCCAACACGAGTTCCCGCCGCTTGGCCCTTTCGCGCCGCTGGAAAACACGACGAAGGCCGGCAGGTCGCGTGATTCGCAGCCCAGGCCGTAGGTGACCCACGCCCCGAAACTCGGCCGGCCGAACTGCATCGTTCCGGTGTTCATCAGCAACTGGCCGGGCGCGTGATTGAACGCATCCGTCGTCATCGACTTCACGATGGCGATGTCATCCACAATGCCCGCCGTGTGCGGCAGCAGCTCCGAGATCCACGCGCCGCTTTGCCCGTGCTGGGCGAACTGGAACCGGGGGCCGAGCAGCTTGGAGCTCGGATTGATGAACGCCGCCCGGTAGCCCTTCAGCAACTCCGGAGGTGGCAGTGTGCCATCGAACTTCTGGAGTTGCGGCTTGTAGTCGAACAGCTCCAGGTGGCTCGGCGCGCCGGCCATAAACAGAAACACAACACGCTTGGCCTTGGGCGCAAAGTGCGGCTTCTTGGGCGCCAGCACATCCACGGGCGCCGCTGCGGAGAGCAGATCGCTCAGCGCGATGGCGCCCAAGCCCACTCCGCACTGCTCGAAAAACCATCGCCGCGTGACGTTTGCTCGGGTGTCCATGGCCTTACTCCTTGGTGATGGTCTCGTCGAGATTCAACAGCACCCGCGCCAGCATGATCCAAGCCTGCGTGCGCTCCAGGCGGCTCTCCTGCTGCTGGAGCAGTGCGGTCAGTTCAGCCAGCTCGGCGGCTGTGGGGGTGCGCGCCACCGAGCGGCGGAAGGCGTAGCGGATCCGCGCCCCGTCGCTGGTGCCACCCTCGCGCAGAGTCAACTCCGCCAGCGCGCGCGCCGCCTCCAGGAACAACGGTTCGTTCAGCGTGGTCAGCGCCTGCAACGGCGTGTTGGAGCGCGACCGGCGCACACACGCGGCGTCGCCGTTCGGCGCGTCGAAGGTTTGCAGCATCGGGTAGGGCACGCTGCGATAGCGGAACGTGTAAAGCGCCCGGCGGTAGCGCTGGCTGTCTTTGTTTTCATGCCAGTTCTTGGGGCCGTAGCTGACCGGCGGCTGGAACAGAAAATCAGGCGCGGGCGGATAGACGCTGGGCCCGCCAACCTGCGGGTTCAACAGCCCGCTGGCGGCCAGCGTGATGTCGCGCACGCTCTCCGCCTCCACGCGGAACCTGGGCCCGCGTGCCAGCAACCGGTTGGCCGGGTCGCGCTCCAGCAGTTCGGGCGTCACCACCGAACTCTGCCGGTAGGTATCGGAGGTGACGATCTGGCGGTGGAGTTGCTTCAGGCTCCAGCCCCGCTCCATGAACTCCACCGCCAGCCAGTCCAGCACCTCCGGGTGTGACGGCGGCTCGCCCTGCCGCCCCAGGTCCTCGCTGGTAGCGGTGAGCCCGGTGCCGAAGTAGGACTGCCACACGCGATTGACCACGGCCCGCGCCGTGGTGGGCGCCTGGCGTCCAGCCAGCCACCGGGCGAAATCCAGGCGCGTGGGCTGCGTCACACCAGCCGGTAGCGGGTTGAGAAACGAGGGCACGCCGGGCGTGACCACATTCGTGGGTTGGAGGAAGTTGCCGCGCTCCAGCACGTGCGTCGGCCGTCGCGACTCGCGTTCCGCCATCACCAGTTGGGACGTGCCAGCCGGGTGCTGCTTCCACAACTCAGCAATGCGCAAATTATCGGCGGACCACGCTGAGATGGTCGTCCGCCAATAGGAGAACATCAGTTGCTGGTCCTGCCAGGTGCGTTCCCCCCGCGGCTTGCGCAAAACAGCGCGAACGCCGGCCGGGATCGGATCGGCCTCGGCCCCCTCCTCGCCCGTCACAGAGAGACGGATCCGGCCGAGGTTGTTGTTCTGATTGTCGTCGCTGTTCCAGCCGCCATGGTTCTGCTTGAGCAGCACCGTGAGCGTAGCGCCGGGCGGAACCTCGATAGGACGCTCCGGCACAAACACCGCTTGCCGCGGCACGTTCTGCACACCCGGCCCGGCGTCAATACCCCAGGCCGTTTCGTCCTTCCCATCGATGGCGTACTCAATCG
>JBBQLF010000390.1:0-5127 GCA_038327695.1 Bryobacterales bacterium | reverse complement strand
TAACCGAGCCGCGACCGTGAGGGAGCGCAAGCGCGTCTTCAACGGAGCGCCTGGACCTGCACGGTTTGGGCGCAGGCAGAGGACGCAGCCAGGAAGAAGGCTAGTAGGCGCATGGCGCCACCAGTGTATCGAGGTGAGCCCGCGTGCGCCGAAAGTGGCGGCTCAGCGGCTCAGACTGAAATCGGCGAAGTGCGCTACGGTGCCGGGGCCCACCCAGAAGGCGACGCCGCCGCCCTCTTCGCCGAGGAAAAGATCATTGACGATCAGGCTGGGCTGCGAAGCGCCATTGACGAAGAGCCGCGCCTTGCGGCCCTGGACCTCAATCCTCATCTTTGTCCATTCGCCGGGGACGAGGTCCGTGTAGGATTCGTACTTCTCCGGAAACTCCTTGCGGAGTCGCTGCCAATGATGTTCCGGATGCGAAATGTACTGCACCGAATGGTTGCGGCGGACCTGGTCTTTGGCCCGGCCGTTGGTGGGCCGCAGGTAGAACGCTTCGTACTTCTCGCCGCCCGGACGCACACGGAAGGCCAGGCCGGCAAAGCCGCGGGCCGCCGAGCCAGCGCCGGGACCGGGTTCGCCGGCCACCCAAAGCTCCATCACGCCGTTCTGGATCTGCTCCCGCTTCAGGATGCAGAGCCCCCCGTCGGCGGGACCGCCAGGGATCTCGAAAAACTTCATGGCCTTGCGGCCCTTGTACTCGACGACTTCCGCTTTCAGGCCCTTCAAGTCAATCGACTCAGAGATGCCCACCTGGGCGAGGGCGGTGCCCGTGAGTAGAACGAATGCGGCCAGCAGTTTCATACAATCACCTCGGCTCATAGAAGCTCAGAGAGTTATCGCCTTGGCTCAAAATACGCACCCGTTTCAATTTGCCATAAATTTCCAGGAGATGGTGTGTGAACTTCGACGCGTGCTGCACGATGACCAGCGGTGCGGTGGACTCGCCCAGCGCCTTCAGGCAGAGTTCATATTCGAGTTCGCGGGGGTAGGGCGGATCCAGAAAAACGATCCCGGCTTCGAGTTTGGAAATGAACGTGGCCGCATTGCCCGGATGGACATCACAGCGCGCGGCGATGCCGAGGAATGCGATGTTCTCATTGAGCGTGCGCAGTGCGGGGCGGCTCTTTTCTAAGAAGATGGCCCGGCTCGCGCCGCGGCTCAGGGCCTCAATGCCGACACTCCCGCAGCCGGCGTAGGCATCGAGAAAAACGCAGCCTTCAATCGTTGGCGCTAACACGTTGAACAGCGCCTCGCGCAGGCGGTCCGGCGTAGGCCGCACATCGCTGCCGGGTGGCGTCTTGAGCCGCCTGCTCCGAAACTCACCAGCTATCACTCGCATGGAACTTGCGGGGTTCTCCTCAATTCATTCATCCGATGAGAGCCAAGCCGTAGCGGCGCTGCCAGTGCTCCCGGATGTATCCAATGGCGCGATCGAGTTCGGCCGGACTGGGTGGATGCTCCACGAACGACTGGGCCTCCAGCCGCGCCTCTTCCAGTATCTCTTTGTCGCGCAGCAGATTGCCGATGCGGAACGCCGGCAGCCCGGATTGGCGCGTGCCCAGGAACTCCCCCGGCCCGCGCAGGCGCAAGTCCATCTCCGCGATGTAGAAGCCGTCAGTGGAGTCCACCAGAGTCCGGATCCGCTCCCTGCCCATCTCGTTGAGTTTGCCGGTGACCAGCACACAGTAGCTTTGGGCGGCGCTCCGGCCGACACGTCCGCGCAACTGGTGCATCTGGGCCAGGCCGAAGCGCTCCGCATTCTCGATCACCATGAAGGAGGCATTCGGTACATCGACACCCACCTCGATGACGGTGGTGGAGACCAGCACGTGGATCTCCCCACGCTGGAAGGCGCTCATCACGCGTTCCTTCTCCTCCTGCGGAAGCTTGCCGTGAAGCAGGCCGACGTTGAGCTGCGGGAACACGTCGCGCGCGAGTTCAGCGTGCGCGGCCGTGGCCGCTTTGACCGCCAGCGTCTCGCTCTCTTCGATGGCGGGGTAAACGATGTAGGCCTGGTGGCCCAAGCGGACTTCGCGCAGGATGGCGCTGTAGACTTGCTCGAGTTCCAGCTCCGTTTTGTGAAGCGTCTCGATGGGCTTGCGCCCCGGCGGGAGCTCGTCGATGACGCTGACGTCGAGATCTCCGTAGATGGTTAGGGCGAGGGTGCGCGGAATGGGCGTGGCGGTCATGACCAGCACATCCGGTGTGACGCCCTTCTGCTGGAGCCGCTTGCGCTGCATGACGCCGAAACGGTGCTGCTCGTCGATGATGGCGAGGCCGAGGTTGTGGAAAGCGACGTCTTCTTCCAGTAAGGCATGGGTGCCGACGGCGATCTGGGCGAAGCCGCTCTGGAAGGCTTCCTTGGCGAAATCCTTCTCCTTCTTCTTCATCGAGCCGACCAGAGGCAGCACCTCATAGCCAATGGGCGAGAAGACCTTTTTGAGATTCAGATAGTGTTGGGTGGCGAGGATTTCAGTCGGGGCCAGCAACGCCGCCTGGTAGCCGTTTTCCACCGCAATCACGGCGGCCTGCGCGGCCACGATGGTCTTGCCGCTGCCGACGTCGCCCTGCAGCAGGCGCGACATGGGGGCGCTGGTTGCCATGTCGCGGGCGATCTCGCCGAGGACGCGCTTCTGGGCGCCGGTCGGCTTAAAGGGGAGCATCTTTTTGATCTGCTCGCGGACCCGGTCGTTCAGAGCAAAGGCGATGCCGGTCTCCGCCCGGGCCTGGCCACGCTTGAACGACATTCCGGTTTCCAGCCAGAAGAACTCCTCAAAAATCATCCGCAACTGCGCCGGGCTGCGGAAGTTGTTCAGCAAGCGGATGTCCGTCTCCGGCGGCGGAAAGTGAAGGTCGCCGATGGCCTTGGCCAGCGAGGGCAGCTTGAGCCGCTGGCAGATGGAGGCCGGCAGCGCGTCTTCCATCTCCGGCAGATTGTCCGTGAGGCACTTGAGGATATTGCGCAGGACGCGGGTGGAGACCTTGCCGGCAGCCTCGTAGATGGGGACGATTCGGCCGGTGTGGAGGCCGGCCTCGTCTTCCTCGTCGTCGCGGAGCACCTCAAACTCGGGGTGGAGCATGGCGAGCTCGCCCTTGTAAGTGTCGAACTCCACCTTGCCGAAGAAGGCCACACGGGTGCCGGGGGTTAGAACGTTGGCCAGGTACTGCGCGTGGAACCATTTGGCGGTCAGCCGAACGCTGGAGGAGTCCTTCAGCACGGCTTCCACCAGGCCCAGGTCCTTGCGCTGGAACCTGGGGGAGTGGAGAATTTCGACTTCAGCCAGTATGGTAGCCGTCTCGCCGGGCGCTAGTTCGGCGATGGGCTTGACGTTGGAACGGTCCTCGTAGCGGAACGGCACGTAGTGGAGAAGGTCGCCGGCGGTGGCCAGACCCTTGGCTTCCAAATCGCCGGCGCGGCGAGGGCCGACGCCCTTTACATACATGACCGGAGTGGTGAAGTCCATGGGCTCAGCCGATGAAGGTACTTCCAGTGTAACGGGTGGCCGGGCGAGCCGTAAAACGATGGCGAAGACCTTTGCTGTGAGAGAATTAGAGTCGTACGGTCAAAGCCGTACATCTTTAGCGGAAGGGCCCATAACCTTTTGGGCCAGGGGCTCGTCTTTAGAGATTGGGAGAGCCGTACCTCGGGCTCGGTTCAGTTCGAGAGATCCACAGATTTAGAGCAAATCACCTATGCAGCCGCAGAAGACTCCATCCTCGCTTCCCACGCCGCTCGGCACGCCCGCGGCGCCGGTACCCAAGCGGCCCCGCTCCAGAGCAGGCCTGCTCCTATTGGCGGTCGTGGCGCTGGCCGGCGCCGGTTGGTTCGCCTGGCGTCAGGCGCATAGCCAACAGACTAGCGGCACTGGCGGTTCCAAGTTTGTGCGGACGGCGGTGGTGGCGGCAGGGTCTGTCCAGCGCACCATCCGCTTGACCGGAGTTACCACAGCTGAGAAATTCTCTTCGCTGGTCGTCCCGCAACTGCGCGGTTCGCGCGGCGGCGGTGGCGGTGTGCAGGTTTCCGGCGGCCGAGGCGGTATGACTGTTGTCGTCACGTCCGATGGCGGCGGCGGCGGTGGCGGCGGTGGCGGCAACCGTGAGGGTGGCGGGGGCGGTTCCTCGTCGGCAAGCGGATCCTCCTCGGCATCGGCAGCCGGTTCCGCTTCGTCCGGCATGAGTGGCGGTAGCGGCGGTGGCGGTGGCGGAAGCACCGGTTTCCGAGGCGCCACCAACCGGTTTGGCGGAGGCTCGTCCACAAGTTCGAGCGCCAGCAAATCTACTTCCAGTGCCCCGGCCGCTTCGTCGAGCGGTTCTTCGGGTGGCGGCGGCGGAGGTGGCGGCGGCGGTGGAGGTGGCGGCGGCGGTGGAGGTGGCGAAGGCAGAATGAGCGGTGGCATGAGCGACTTCATGCAGGTATTGCAGTCGGTTTCGAAGGTCGGCGGCTATTTGAAGAAGGGTGATCTAGTCGCTGGATTTGACACCCAATACCAGTTGCTCCGGCTCGACGACTACCGCGCCACTGTTGAACAGGACCAACGCACGATCCGGTCATTGGACGCCACGATGGACGTGCAGCGCAAGTCCTACCAGCAGTCGCTCGACCAGGCCAAGGCCGCGGTGGAGAAGGCGGCACTGGACATCAAAACCACTCCGGTCCGTTCTCTGATAGACGCTGAAGTGCTGAAATTAGCGCTGGAAGAAGCGCAAGCGAAGCTCAAGCAGATCCAAACTCAGATTCCCTATCAAAACACCAGCCTGGAAAGCCAGCGCCGGATCTCCGAGTTGGAAGCAGAGCAGTCCAAGCAGGAGTTGAAGCGGGCCGAGAAGAACGTCGAGAAGATGACCGTCACGGCGCCGATGGACGGCATGCTGGTAATGGAAAGCATGATGCGCGGCAGCGAGTTTTCCACCATCCAGCAGGGAGATCAGTTGTTCCCAGGCCAGATGTTCGCCCGCATCGTGGATCCCCGCTCCATGCTGGTGTCCGCCATCGTGAACCAGGCAGACGTGGAACTTCTGAGGGTGAATGCGAAGGCGGCGCTGACCTTCGATGCCTATCCGGACTTGCTACTTCCGGCGCACGTGGTTTCCAACGCTGCCATTCCGAAGCCTGGCGGACAGCGT
>JBBQLF010000389.1:0-5134 GCA_038327695.1 Bryobacterales bacterium | reverse complement strand
GGTCAACTGCAGCACAACCTGCCGCGCATCGCCGAAAGCGGCTACTACCGTCTCAGAGTGCGCGCACGCAGCCCCGATGAACTCTCCATCAGCTACGGCATCCGCCGCACGGGCACCCCCTACAACTACCTCTGGCAGGAGACCCGCGCCATGCTGCCTCACTGGCGGGACTTCACGGTCTATGCCCGGGTGGACGCCGCCGCCTACGACGTCGCCTTCTACATCGCCATCAACGGCGCCGGGGCCTTCGATCTGGGGGCCTTCCAACTGGAAAAGCTGAGCGAGGCGCAGTTGATCGATGAGTTCACGCGTTCGGCCGAGGGCCTGCCGAAGAACCTCCTGCGCAATACTCGCTTCCCACTCGGCTTGCCCGCAGGCTGGATGCTGGACCGCGACTCCTCGGATCAGGACGACGTCACCATCTCGGCAGAGGGTAACGCGCTCCACGTCGAGGGCCAGCGCCCATGGCACATCTCCACGGAGCCGTTCGCCGTCCCGAAGCCGCGCGTGAACTACACCGTCAGTTTCTATGCCCGGGGCGACGCGAGCGGGCGTCTGGTAGCAATCCAGGAAGGCCGCGGAATTGCCACACGCGCCTTCCGGGCCACCGCGGACCGGCAGCGGTATAGCCTTAC
The DNA here is from genome assembly GCA_038327695.1 of Bryobacterales bacterium. Classification (GTDB taxonomy): domain Bacteria; phylum Acidobacteriota; class Terriglobia; order Bryobacterales; family Bryobacteraceae; genus Paludibaculum. Next base: position 4,499 of record JBBQLF010000389.1, on the reverse strand, counting down.
CTTCAATGCACCGCTGCTTTCGCGCGCCCAGGCGCTCCGCATAGAGGCCAGCGGGAGCCTGTGGATGGACTCCTTTCAATTGGAGGAAGGCTCGACGGCCACCGAGTTCACCGCGCCGGCCTGCGAACTGCATCTGGCTTCGAACTCGCCGATTCGCACCGCCTTTGACGACGAGCCCCTGACGCTGCGCTACATGGTTCTGGGCGGCGACACCTGCGCCCGCGTACGGCTCCGGGTGGAGGAACTCAGCGGCGCAGTGCACGACCTGAGTGTGGAATCGTTGAGCGGCGAAACAGTCATCGCCGGCGGCTTCGGTGCCTACCGGGTGGAGGGCCTGGTGGAGGACTCCGGCGGCAAGCCTGCCAGCCCGTACCAGGAAATTACTCTCTTTCACCTCCGCCAACCCCGGTACTGGATGGCGGATGCACCCGCATCGCCCTTTGGCGTACACACCAACTCCACCACGCGCCACATTCTGATGGCCAAGGCGGCGGGCATCAACTGGACGCGGCTCCACGACGCCGGCCTCCAGTACATCGGCTGGTACCACCTGGAGCGCCAGCCCAGCCAGTGGACCTTCTACGACGCCGAGTTGCTGCGCTACCGGCAGTACGGGATGAAAGTGCTCGGCCTGCTGTCCACCGCGCCGGAGTGGGCCAGTTACTTTGACAAGGCCCGCAACGGCTACTATGACCGTTTCTACCAGCCGCGAGACCTGGAGCCCTTCGCCCACTATGTCCGCCTGGTGACAGCACGCTATCAAGGTGTGATCGACACCTGGGACGTCTGGAACGAACCGTGGAACGCCGGCTGGTGGGCGGTGCGCTACGATGAGGCCGGCCAGAAGTACGTCACCAGCCAACGCCCGCAGGCCGATTTCGCCCGTCTGCAGGCCACCGCCGCTGAAGCGGCCAAGTCCGTGGATCCGTCGCTGACCATCCTGGGCGTGAACTCCACCACGGGCGCCACCGGCACCACGTGGACGAAAGGTGTGGTGGATGCCGGCGGTCTCGCCACCTCCGATGTCCTGGGTTATCACCAGTACACGAATGAGCCGCTGGGCTTTGCCGGAGACGCCGCCGAACGCGGGTGGCGGGACGCCACGGCACCGGCGCTGATCGACGGAGAGCTGAAGATGCCCGTCTGGATGACCGAGGGCTCCCCGGTCTACGGCCTCTCCGGCTCCGGATTCTACCGGCGAATCGTCCCGTTTGAGGAAAGCGAGAACTTCAGCCTCACCTCGGACCGCATGGTGCGCCATGTTGTCTCGCTGCTGGCACAGGGCGTGAAGAAGGTCTTTCTCTATTCCATGCACTCGCATGAGGGGATCGCGGGTTCGCTGAATCCGTGGCGTGTGATTGTGGGCGCCGATGGCTACCTCCACCCGAACGCCGCCGCCCACTCCGCCATGGCCTGGCTGCTGGAAGACACGCGCTTCGTCGAGCGCCTGGAGCCGGCGCCGGACGTCACCGCCTACATTTTTGCCGGCGGTGGCCGTGCGGTGGCCGTACTGGCGCCCAAGCCCGGGGGCACAACCACGTGGACCCCGCCGGAAGGCCTGGATCGGCTGGAACTCTACGGCAACCCCGTGGCTCCAAGCTCGCCCCTGGGCCGCGCTGTTTCCTATGTGACGCTGGAGGGCGACGCGGCCACGCTGGCCGCGGCGTTGCGGGGAGGGTCCTAGCCATGGCCGCGACCGTGCAAAAAGTGCTGCTGGTCTTCACCGGCGGGACCATCGGGATGAAGATCCACGCGGCCACGGGAGGCGCCATCCCGGCGCTGAGCGGGGAAGAGCTGCTGGCGCACGATCCTACTTTGCGCGAGCTGGCTGAACTGGAGGTAGTTGAATTCGGCCAATACCCCGGCCCACACATGACGCCACCGCGTATGTGGGCGCTCTCTGAGCTTCTGCGGCGCGAACTGCTGCGGCCGGATCTGGCCGGAGCGGTGGTCACGCACGGCACCGACACCTTGGAAGAGACCGCCTATCTGCTGGACCTGCGCCACACGACGGACAAGCCCGTGGCCGTGGTGGGCGCCATGCGCACGATCACGGAACCCGGCTTTGACGGGCCCGCCAATCTGTCGGCCGCCATTCGCACAGTGCTGGCGCCGAGGGCCCGCGGTCAGGGCGTCTTCGTCGTCATGAATCAAGTGATCCACCCGGCGTCGGAAGCCACTAAAACGGACTCCCAGCAGCTGGAAACCTTCCAGAGCCCGGTGTTTGGACCGCTAGGCCACGTGGATGTGGACCGCGTGATCTTCGGGCGCCGCCTGCTGGATCGGGTGGTGATCGAGACCGCCGCGATGGAAGAGCGGGTCGATCTCATCCAGATGTACGCCGGAGCGGACAGCCGGTTCATTGACTTCGCCCGCATGAGCGGCGCGCGCGGCATCGTTCTGGAAGGCACCGGGCGCGGCAACGTGCCGCCCGCCGCGCTGGCCGGCATCCAGAATGCACGGGATGCCGGCCTGCCGGTGGTGATCGCCTCGCGCTGTCTGCACGGGCGTGTGCTCGATACCTACGCCTATGAGGGCAGCGGCCACGATCTCCGCTTGCGCGGCGTCCTGCTCGCCGGCACGATGAATGCAGCCAAAGCCCGCATCCGGCTCATGCTCGCGCTGGGCAAGTCCAACGATCCGGCGGAACTCAAGCTGCTGATGGAGGCCGGCGCCTACTGACGCCGCCAGCGGCGCAGACCCAGGACCGCGAGGCCGCCTGCTACCAAGGCAAAGGCTCCGGGTTCAGGCACAGCGTTGTTTGGTGTGCCCCAGGTGCCGGCTGTGCCATTGTCGGAGTCATACTGATCCAAATTGATGGCAACACCGCTGCCCAGGCCAGCTCTCCAGGTGCCAGCGGCCGTACTCTCGAAGAAGTGTGTTGTGGGTGCATCGATGACGGACAGCAGTGTGAACGTCTGGAAAGTGGGAGTGGCAATCGCGGCGTCGGTAATATAGAAGTCAGCGAAGCTGGGCAGGCCGGTGGGAATCAGGCCCGACATCGTTGTCACCGACGTATTCGTGATAGTAAATAAGGGCAGCAGGTTAGAGCCGCCGTAGGTGAACGAAACCAGGTCACTGGTTGCGAGTGGGTTGCCTTGCGTATAGGCACCGTTGACCACAAGCGTGGCGGTGACACTGCCGCTGCAATCGGTGCAGGCGCCGACGAAGCTAAACGTCTTGTTCGCTGGAACGATCGCGGTGGCCAGGGCAGTGCCTGCCAGCAATACCAGCGCGGTCAGCGCTGTGAGCAAAAGGCGCATGGGGTGGTGTGATCGGGACATATGTCTCCTCCAAGAGACACCAAATCGTACCGCCGGATGCCGGACTCTGTCAGTCCCATTCGGACTAGGGACGGGTAGTACTATGGGCGCTGATTGCTGAGCCAGTTGTCGTAGGAGTGCTTCTTCGGACCTGTGTATTCAATGGTGTCAAAAAAGCCGGCGTGGCCCAGCGCGCGCGGGTCGCCCTCCTGGCGCAGCATCTCGTCCATACGGTCGCGGAGTTGGCGTTTGGTCTGGGCGTGTTTGAGGTCTGCGGCCAGATTGGTGACACAGTCTGGATCGGTAGTGACCTGGTAGAGCTCTTCGGCGGGGCGCTTGCCGAAGGAGAGCCGGTAGTGCCGGTCAAAACTGGACAGGAGCAACTCCTTGGTGGGTGAGTCGTCCACGTTGCGGTATCCGGTTTCGGGGTTGCCGGCGGGCCAGGCGTCGGGATGGTAGTTGCGGACGTAAAGGAAATCGGGCGTGCGGATGGCTCGCACCGGGTAACCGGCGTCGTTGGGCCGGCCGATGTCGTGGCGCTCTTTGCCGATGAGCATGACGTTGCGCGCCGGGTCCCGCTTCCCGGTCTTGAGGAGTTCCAGCATACTGCTGCCGGTCATGGAGGATGGCGGCTTGAGGCCGGCCAGTTCCAGATAGGTTGGGGCGAAATCGCGCGCGTTGATGAACTCAGCGACGGTGCGGTTGGCCTGTAGGTTCCTGCCCCAGCGCACGGCGAGCGGAATGTGGAAGCCCTGTTCGTAGATCTGGCCTTTGATCCGCGGAAACGGCTGGCCGTGATCGGAAGTGACGACGACAAACGTATTGTCGAGTTCGCCGATCGCCTCCAGTTTCTTCAGCGAGCGGCCGAGGTGTTCATCGAACCACTCCACTTCCAGCGCGTAGTCCAGCATGTCGCCGCGGATGATGGGGTGATCCGGGTAGTAGGACGGCAGTGTGACTTGCGCGGGATTGCGGCCGGCGCGAATGCCGGAGCCTTCTTCATAGCGCCGGTGCGGCTCGTGGCCGCCCAGCCAGAAACAGAACGGCTTGTCCTTGGGGCGTTGATCGAGAAAATCAGTGAAGTTGCCGGCGTAGTCGTTATTGGAAATGCCGTTGTAAGGCGGCTTCAAGGTACGCTTTTGGAAGGGCAGGCCGGCCGGATTATGGGCGAAGCCGGCGGACTTGAAATCGCCCGGGCCCCAACCCTTGCCGGTGAGGCCGACGGCATAGCCGGCT
>JBBQLF010000388.1:0-5185 GCA_038327695.1 Bryobacterales bacterium | reverse complement strand
GAGGTCTGCAAAACCTTTATTCGGCGGTTCGATCCCGCCCCGCGCCTCCAACCAAATCTCACTCACAACCCTATAGAAATAGGCCTTTTACTGCCTCATTGGACCTCCGCACCCGTCAGTGACTCCATGCCCGCACAGGGGCGAAACGGGGGGCTTTCCGGGGCGAACAGGGGGAGCAAGCGGGATCAAATCGGGATCATGGCCGGGATCAAAAACGGTTGGTTTAGGGGGGGCTCTCAATGGTGGCGGGGCCGCCTAAGGCTTTCGCCTGCGAGGCGGGGGAGGCGGCGCGGTGATGACGCACCCTCAGATTGGCGACGGGATCGAGGCCGAGCTACAGCAAGTCCTGGCGGACGTGCGGCGGTTGGTTGCCGAGCGTGACAACTTGCGTACTGTGTTGCAGGGCCAGGGTGAGGCCAGCGCCGGACTACTGAACCGGCTGGTGGATGTGACGAGGGAGCGGGACGCTATGTCCGCGCGGATCAGGGCACTGGCGCTGCAGCTCAAGCGCCCCACTGTGACCGTGAGCGGGAAGCAGCCTCAACTACCAGGCAAGGCCAGCGGCTGCGATGGCGGCGCTCGCCTGATCACCGAACGAGTGTCGCAGTGCGTCACCAACATCTGCGAGGCCGTGGGCGCGAAGCGTGGCGGCGTTGTCGCGGACTATATTGCCGACGAAATCCAGGAGTGTCTGGAAGTGGAGCTGGATGAGGCGATGCCGGAGAAGGCAGAGCGCCGTGGGTAGCCAGCAATGAGTGATTGCGACGTCTGCATGACCAGCGACTACGCCGGCGAGCAAAACGAGTTCCACGTAGCAGACGTTGTCAAGGCACGCCGGCCGCACATGATCATGTCTACCAGTGGAGAGACTTTCCCAGGCCCAGACATTAACCCGAATCTGAATCGCGGCGGCATGATGGTCCGCTTGGGGCGGATCGGCAAGAAGGCTGCGGGGCGAGTACTGGATGGCCGGGAATGGGCGGAGTTGCCGCAATTGCCACCATTGGTGGCGATTGCATGACCGCCGAAGTCATCGCCGAAGCACTTGGGCTGAAGCGGAGCGGCCACACCTGGCGCGGGCCGTGTCCGTTGCATGGCGGGACGTCATTTACTCTCTCTGAGGGCCGGGATGGGCGGCCGCTTTGGACGTGCTGGTCTGGGTGCGACCGCGCGGACATCCTGGAGGAGCTGAGATCGCGGGGCCTGTGGGCGCGATCACCATCGCTGGCACAACGGCCTGTCGCAGTACAACAGCAAGTTCGGGTGCACGCGCGAGCTTTGGAAGTATCCAGGCTTTGGGCGATGGCGTTGGAAGCGGAGCTCGAACGAGTGAAGGCCGCTGAAGCGCGCAGGGGCACAACAATCGGCTGGCAGAAGGCATCCCGCAAGCTGTTTCTGCTGCAGAGCGCGAGCGCATCGAAACGGTTAGAAGAGTGGTGCTTCCAAGCCAGGCGGCAGGATCACCAACGGTGGAAGGCACTCGTTCGGGCTGGATCCGCATCGGAAGCACGAGCTCACAATCTCTGCCGGCGAATTGTGCTGTGGCTCCGCGACGCGTGGGCCGCGGAAGAGAAAGAGCGGGCGGAGGAACCATGTCGCTAACGGTGCACGACGGCGGTAAGCGGGGCGCCTGGATGAAGGCGCTGGAGAAGAGTGACCGGGGCGGCTGGAAACCCTCCTATCTCAATGCCACTATCGCGCTGGCGGACGCGCCGGAGTGGAAAGGGGTCATCGGCTATGACGAGTTCGCCCTCCGCACGCTGGCCCGGCGCGGTCCGCCTTGGGGTGCCGGACACGGCGATGTATGGACGGACCACCACGATCTGCTCGCCCTGCGGTGGCTGCAGGAGTTGGGCATCCACGTCTCTATCCAGGTCTGCTCGGCCGCCGTGCAGGCTGTGGCGATCTCCCAGCGTTTCCACCCGGTGAGAGAGTGGCTCGATGGCCTGAAGTGGGATGGAGAGAAGCGGATCCACGAGTGGCTGATCGTCTATCTCGGCGTGACGGGCGGCGCCCAAGCGGAGAAGGATCCGGACCGGCGCCGCGACCTCATCACCTATTGTGAGGCAGTCGGGCCCCGCTGGTTAGTGAGTGCCGTGGCGCGGATCTATCAGCCAGGTGCCAAGGTAGACTGTGTGCTGGTCCTAGAAGGCCCACAGGGTGCGAAGAAGAGCAGCGCACTGCGGGCGCTTACGGAACCGTGGTTCACTGATGACCTGGCGGTAGTCGGCAGCAAGGACGCGGCGGAACAACTGCGCGGCGCATGGCTGGTTGAGATGGCCGAGTTGAACGCCCTGAGCAAAGCAGAACTGGCGGCCACCAAGTCTTTCATCTCCCGCGCCGTCGACCGGTATCGGCCGTCGTATGGGCGGCGCGTGATCGAAGCCCATCGCCAGTGCGTGTTCGCCGGCACTGTCAATCCCAGTGAGTATCTGCGCGATGAGACGGGCGCCAGACGCTCCTGGCCGTGGACTAGTCCGTGGTGCGACAGCACCGGCAACTACTTCGGTGACGCTCCCAGCCGGGTCATCGTCATCTGTCTACCGGCTTCTCTATCAGTTTGTTTCCGAGCCATTGGGTCTAACGGCTCCATCGATCTGTTGCAGTGGATTGATTGCCGGTAGAGTAAGCATTCACCACGCTACTGCGCCACTTCGACTCACACGCTCAGCGCTCCAGATGCGCATGGTTAGCGGGAATGGCACCACATTCCGCGTAGCCGACTCTCAAGAGGTTGATCAAGAATCCTGGCCGACCCATACTACACAGGTCCCTACCTAGAGTCGGTTGACGCTTTCCCGGCTTCGGGTTTCCGCTATGGGATGCCACCGATCTATACGTCCGGCAATCCGGACCCGGCCTGGGCCACATTTTCCAGCGTGGTGCCGTCGGATCGTCTCGTGATCGAGATCGGTCTCGCTATTACCGCCGTTGCCATTGCCGTCACGTCGGAACTAGAGTTTGGGGAATCACGCAGTTCGGCTCTGAGCACAGCAGATCCGCTCACGGCGGGCCATCCTTTTATCGAGCTTCATGTGCTTGAGGCCAAGGGCGGCACTGATAATTCTGCGACCTACAGCCGCCCGATCCATCCGCTCCGCCAACCGTCGCGCATCCAGCCCCCAAGCATCGGAACGACAGGCGACCCGCTGAACGCAAAGGCATTCAATTCATGAAGCGACTTCTCCTAAACCAATCCGGCCAGGATCTCGTGGAATACGCGCTCATCGTCGCGGCAGTGGGCCTCGCCTTGGTGGTGAGTGTCAATGAGCTGACGCAGACGATTGCGAACGTGTATTCGGGCCTAATGCAGCCGGTGGCCGCGATCGGAGCAGCCTCGTGAGCAAGTACCCAACAGCAATCGACGACGCGAGCAGCTTACTCTCTCCAGTGGACGCCAGCTCGACGAAGCCGCTTGCCACCACTACGGCGGCGCTCGTGCTTTCGGGTGATACGACGATCCAGGTGGCTTCGACGCTCGGCGGATTCCCGGCCACCTATGGCGTGCTCTCCATCGAGGACGAGCTGGTGATCTACAGCGGGAAGACGGGCAACAGCTTCACCGGATGCACCCGGGGGACGCTGGGCTCCTCTGCCATCGGTCATGCGTCTGGGGTGGCCGTTACAGCGCTGATGGTGGCGGGCGGCCTCCAGCGGCTGCAAGAGGCGGTGATCGCCATCGAGAGGGCGCCGGGCACCAGCGCGGCCTTCGCCATCGTCGCCGCTTCGCGGGAAATCATCGCTGGAGCCGGCCTCTCTGGCGGCGGCGCAATGTCGGGAGACGTGACGCTCTCGGTGGCTGCCGACGCAACCACGCAGCGGGTCGAGGTGGCCAAGGCCGGGACACTGATCGGGACACGCAAGCGGATCAACCTGATCGAGGGCTCGAATGTCACGCTGACGGTTGCAGATGATAGCGGGGGCAACGGGGTGGACGTGACCATTGCTTCAGCTGGCGGGGGCGGCGCTATCGAGGTGGCCAAGGCCGGGACACTGATCGTAAGCGTCTGACCAACTCCACCTTGACACAAGTAACTGCCTCTCGCTACCGGCCTCGCGCAGCCCAGGCGGCAGGGGTGAGTTCGGACATTCTTTGAATGCTTACGTCGGCCAAGCCGGGCAGGACGTCACCAAAGTATTCCCGGATGGGAATGCTGATCCGCCGGCAGGTTTCGACTATGGAGAGGATGGCTGCCACCCTCGGTCCGGCCTGAGGACTCCCTGCGTGGATCCAGTTTTTCCTGCCCAGCGCGACAGACGCATCGAGTTTTCCGCCAGGTTGTTGCTCAGTTCCAGCTCCGGCCAGTCCAGAAAGTGCTCCAGCTTGGGCCATAATCCCAGCGTGTAGGTGATCGCCCGGCCGAGTTTGCTGGACGGCAATGCCGATTCACGCGCCGCCCCTATCGCCACCCGGATGGCGCCCAGCAACGGCCGGGCCTGCCGTTGGCGCAACGCATCCCGTCCGGCTGTGCCTAGCCCCTGCGTCCGCGCCTCCGCGTCGATCCCAAACAGGTCGTCGATGAGCCGCACAATGTCCCGGGCCACGGTCTCGCCCGGACTCAGCTTGTGCGCCTCGTAGAAGCCTCTTCGTGCGTGCGCCCAACAGCAGGCACGCACCATCTTCGGCCCACCCACTTTCTCGTAGGCGATATAGCCGTCAGTTTGCAAAATCCCTTCGAATTGACCCAGGAATATCTTGGGACCTTCGCGTCCGCGCCCCAGACGGAAGTCGAATACCGCGCCGCCGCCCGGCCTGCCGTATTGCCACAGATAGGGTGTACGGCGGAAAAGTGACGGATCAGGTGGCGATAGCGCCATGCCTCCTTTCCCGGAAGTCCTCAGATCTACCACTGAGATGGCAGCACCGGAGGGCGATGATGGCGTTGGCGCCCTTGAGTGTCCAATGCATACCGGCGCGTTTTAGGCGGGTGCCGATAGAGACTTTGCATCCGGCTTCGACGGCACCGGATGAAGTACAGAGTCCTTGCGCCCGGAATTGTGGATAGCGCATTCGACTACGATTGCGGCGGATGTAGGTCAGGCATCTGGCTGCGGCAGGGCACGAGCCGGCGTATGGTCGGAGAGCATGCACAATGGCGCGCAATGTGCCTTCGTCCAGTTCCGTGCAGCGCGCCGAAGCCCATGTGTGGCTCTGCGCGTCGCCCGTTCCGAAGATCGACTGCGC
>JBBQLF010000387.1:0-5205 GCA_038327695.1 Bryobacterales bacterium | reverse complement strand
CTGCTCTTCGATTTGAACGGTAAGCAAGGCATCGGCCGCGCCGCGGGTCTTGGCAACCTCCAGACGGCCGGAGAGTTGGCGCGCAATCTCGTCCCGGATGAACTCATCCAACTGACTGGGCATCGACTCCACGAAGACCGTCTTCACGTCCCGCAGGCTGTGGATCACTTTGACGGGAGGCGCCGGCACTGCCGCCGGCTCAGGGGTTACCACCGTTGGTTTCACTGGAGCCACGCTCACTTCCGGCGCACGGTAACTGGCGTCCACGACACGCAGAAATTCGGGCGTTGCGCCCACATCGCGAAGAGACTGCGCGCTCTGTGGAGTGGAGCGGAAGTCAACGCCACGACGCGCCACGATTTCCGCCACGTCGGCCACGATGAGGGGCGCACCGGCCTTCAACGCGGCGACGAGCCCCACTAACTGGAGCGGGTGCGCACCCGGCGTTCCTCTCACCGGCCCGTCGGTCCGCTCCAGGGCGGCGATGCTGGCGCGGCGGACCTCCGGAGTCAAGGGAGCGGGCCCAGGCGGTTGGCGTGGCGGCGCCACGGTTTTCGGCGGGGCGGTGACAGGTGGCTTGGCATGAATCGGAGCTTCCGGCGGCGGAGTGAACACGGGCTCCTCGGGCGGCGGCATCAGTGTGGGCTGGGGCGCGGGCGCCGGAGGCGGCTCGAACCGGACCACGGGTTGAGGCTGCGGCGGAGGCGGCTCGGGTCGAACCTGGCGGTAGATGACCAACGCAACGGCCAGCACAGCGACGACGGAAAGGCCGGCCGCCAACGCAACCCAGACTTTTCGCTGGTCCACGATGAGCGGCGCTTTGCTGGCCCGGACTGGCTCTGATAGCACGGTGGCCTTAGGTTGCGGGAGCAGCGCTCTCAGCGCCTCGGCAAACGAAGTGGCATCCTGGTAGCGCTGGGCCGGGTCTTTCTCCAGGGCGAGCATGAGGGCGGCTTCCACCGGCGGCGGCAGATTCAAGCCCAGGGTGCGCGGGCTGGGGGGGCGTTGCTGGACATGCGCCATTAGCAGACCATACTCACTGTCGGCCTGGAAAGGCAGGCGGCCGCTGAGCATCTCGTAGAGCAGCACGCCCAGGGAATAGACGTCGGAGCGGGCATCGGCGGGCTTGCCCTGGATACGCTCCGGCGCCAGGTATTCCAGCGTGCCCACCATGCGTCCCTCGCGCGTCATTTTGGCCGCACCGAGCACCTGCGCAATGCCGAAGTCCATCAGCTTGATGGCGCCCGCGGGCGTAAGCATGACGTTGGCCGGCTTGATGTCCCGGTGGAGTACGCCGAGGGAGTGCGCGTGCTGGATGCCCTCCAGCATCCGGATGGCGTAGCTGAGCGCTTGAGGCCACGGCAGCGCGCCGTCCCGCTGAATGATGGTCTCCAGGCTCTCACCCGGCACGAACTCCATTGCCATGAAGTACTCGTCTCCGTCCCTGAAGAACGAATAGAGTTGTGCCACCGCGGGGTGGTTCAGGCGCGCCAAGGTGATGGCCTCGGTGCGAAAACGCTCCAGCGTTCCGGGTTGCGCGGCGATCTCCGGCTTGAGGGCTTTGATGGCGACTTCGCGCTCGATCATCGAGTCCACAGCTCGATACACCTTGCCCATTCCGCCCTCGCCGAGCTTGTCGATCAGACGGTAGTTGCCGACAACCCTGCCGGTCATGCCGCCCCCCGGCCGGGAGCCGCTTCGGTCTCCACTCGCACCACGGCCACCGTGACATTATCCGTACCGTCGCGGCTCGCTGCCACTTCCATCAGTGCGGCGCATGCCCGCTCCGGCGTGGGGCTGGCGCTGCAGAGCCGGCCAAATTCGTCGTCGTCAATCGTCTCGTACAGGCCGTCTGAACAGAGCATGAGCGCGTCGCCAGGCCGCAGGGGAAAGGGCTCGCGCCATGTAGAGACTTCCAGATTGTCATGCGTGCCCATGGCCCGCAGGATGACGTTGCGCTCCTCATGATGGTTCGCCTCGGCCAGAGTGATGAGACCCTGGTTGACCATCTCCATGGTGGCGGAATGATCCTGCGTCATGCGGTAGGCGCGGCCGCCGCGGATCAGGTAGATGCGGCTGTCGCCGACGTGCCCGGAATAGACGAGTCCATTGAGGACGACGGCGGCGGTGCAGGTGGTGCCCATGCCGGCCATCTTGCGGTCGCGGCGGGCGCGCTCCAGAATTGCGGAATTGGCGGCAAGAAACGCTTCCACCAGCGCCTGTTGGGGTTCCCGGCTTGAGGTGTAGAAACGCTCGGTCACCGTAGTGACGGCGAGGCCGCTGGCGATCTCGCCGGCTTCGTGGCCGCCCATGCCGTCGGCCACGATGGCCAGCACACCCCTGCCACGCAACACGGCCGGGTCAGACGGCACCACCACTGCCGCGCAGTCCTCATTGATAGCCCGCACGTGGCCGCGATCAGTCAGGAAGCTGGCGTGAACCGGGAAGCGCTCGACGGGCAGGCAGTAAAATTCGCCAGTCGCCTTTGGTTTGTCATGCGGCATACGAGTGTGAGTCCTTTTCCATGCGCGTCTTCTGGTGACGCCATCATCGCGATGCCGGCAACATCGCGTAGCTGTACACCTTTCTCTCTCCGGCATCGAACTGCACCACCTGCTCCTGGTAGCCCTCACGGCGCAGAATCAGTTGCACGGAAGTGCCGCGCAGCGCTCTCATCCGGTACGGCGTAGTGCCCACGCTACGGCCGGCTTCGAGCACCTCGGCCGTTCCGTTGACCACCTCAATGGTCACAATCTCCCCTTCCCCGGAAGGGCCGCGAAAGTAGAGCCAACCGGCCAGAACAAGCACCGCGGTCAAACCGGCGGCCAGAACGTTGCGGTGTGGTATCGGCGGCCGGGCCGGCGTCGTGCTGCCGGCGAGCGCACCGCGCAGTTGAGCGCAGTCACGAAAACGGCGCACCGGTGACTTCGCCAGGCAGCGCATCACGATGTGATCGAGCGCCGGCGAAATACCCTGCCGCAGGCTGGAGGGCGGCCGAGGGTCCACCTGCTGGATCTGGCGGTAGAGCTCCACGTCTCCGCCACCATCGAAGGGCAGACGGCCTGTGAGCATCTCGTAGGCCAGAATGCCGACAGACCAGACTTCCGAGCGCTCGTCGGCCAGCTTGCCCTGCAGCAGTTCCGGCGCGAGGCTCTCCGGCGTGCCCATCACGGAGCCCACACGCGTGAGGCGAGCCGACTCGCGAAAACGGGCAATGCCGAAGTCCAGCAGTTTCACGCCGCCATCGGGCGTGAGCTTGACGTTGGGCGACTTCAGATCGCGGTGGAGCACGCCCTCGGCATGGAGATAGCTCAGGGCATCGCAAATGTTATGGAGCACCGCGGTGGCATCCGCCTCGCTGAGCGGTCCCTGCCGGCGGAGCCGCTCCTGTAGCGTCTCGCCTTCCACGAACTCCATCACAATGCACGGCCGGCCGTCGTACAGGAACATCTCAAAGAAGGCGGCGATGCCAGGATGGGAGAGCCGCGACTGGATGCGCGCCTCGTTCATGAAGCGTTCCCAGACCCGTGTCTCCGGACTGGCGCCCAGTAGCGTCTTGAGCGCTCTGACCTCGCCAGTGCCCACGTTCACCACGCGGTACACCTCGCCCATGCCACCCTCGCCCACAAGGCGCTCCACGCGGTATTTGCCGATCTCCTTGCCCGCGGTGAATGCCATGGCGTTCGCTCCCGCCCGCTTACATAACGCGGTTGATGCCCATCAGTTCCATGCCGTAGCGAATGGGCACGGCGAAGGTGATGGCCACACCGCCGCTGCTGCTACCGGACGTGAAGATGCCGATGACGCGGCCCTTGTCGTCGAACACGGGACCACCGCTGTTGCCGGGGCCGGTGGAGTTGACGGTGAGCTGGTAGACATCGCCCATACTGCTGTAGGTGGCCTCCGACAACCCGGCCTGGGCGCGAATGACGCGGCCGATATTGCCGACACTGAGCGTTGGGTCGGGGATCACCTTGGCCTCGGACTGGCGGTTGAACACGTCTTTGGATTCCACCGCACCCACCACGACAGGCGACGCGGCGGGATAGCCAAGCACGATCACGCCATCGCCGGGAATGATGCTGGTGTAGTTGTCGAACATCTCCACCTTGCGCAGCGAGCGCGGGATGTCGAGCTTCACCATGGCAACGTCGATCTGATCCGACGTGCGAGCCAGCTTGGCGGGAATGCGGACGCGATTTTTGGCGAAGGTGACGTCCATGTAATCGTTGCGGCCTTCGATGAACTTGCCGCTAATCGACTTCTGCACGATGCGGATGCCACCGCCTTCCGGCGCGCCGTGAATGACGAAGCGGGCGTTGGCCGGCACCCAGGCCGGGAAGTTCTGCGCGCCTATGGGTTGCAGTTGCTTGATATTCATCTGCTCGTCGAGCTGCATCACCACGCCAATTGGATCGGAGAAGTTATACCGCGTCAGCCAGGTGGAGGCGACGTGGCGGTTCGTCAACGCAAAGCCATCGGAGCTGACCACAAACCCGGAGCCGGTGTGCATGCCGCCGATCGCTTTGTACTTGCCGCCGCCATCATCGGTAGACAGGACCGGTTCCAGCTGCTGATTCATGGAAATGAACGCGGGCAGCAGCGCGGGCGCGCCCGGCACCAGTTCCTTCACCGTGCCGTCCTCAGCCGTGATCTTGTTTGGCATGGCGACGTGGTGCAACTGGCGTCCGCTCTCGATATCGACGATCTTCCAACCAACCTCAAAAAAGAGCACGGAATCGGTGTTTATTGATGCAATTTCGGCCGGATTCAGCTTCTTTTCGGCCTTTCCAGAGCCATATTTGGACTGCCAGAAGAGGAATCCGCCCGCGACGGCGACCACCAGCACGGCAGCCAGCGCGATGAACTGATAGACGCGCGACTTGTGCTCGCTGCGCTCAATCATCCGCTCCACGGTGCCTTTGCCGACGCCGGCTTTGCTCACTGGTCCGGAGATTACGGGCGTGACCGACGACGTGGACGATTCCCTCGTCATTTGGGAGGCGGGCGGCGCCGCGGGCAGGGTGCTGGAGGCCAGGCGCGTGGCCTTGGCGACGACGGGCCGCGGATCGACATCGAACTCCAGCTCCGGCCCGCCGGGACCGAGTTGGATCACGTCGCCCGGTGTGACGGTGACCTCGCCGCTGATGCGCTGGCGGTTGAGGAATGTGCCATTTCGGCTGCCCATATCGGCCAGCTTGAAAA
>JBBQLF010000386.1:0-5208 GCA_038327695.1 Bryobacterales bacterium | reverse complement strand
TGGCCGTCCAAGCTGGGCGGGGTTTGCGTGACCATCAACACGACGATGTTGCCTTTGTCAATGACTTCTCCCACGCAGATCAACGCCCAGTTGCCGCCGGAACTGGCGCCGGGCCGGTATCCGGTTATCGTTCGGAACGTGGACTTGAAGACATCGTCGAATGCGGTCAACATCACAGTGTCGAAGTACGCGCCGGCCGTTCTGGTGGATGCCAAGACGAAGCAGGCGGCTATCTACCACGACGACGGGAGCCTGGTGACGAAAGAGAACGCGGCGCAACGGGACGACCGGCTGCACATGTTCGTCCTGGGTCTGGGGCCCGTGAAGGGGCCCAAGCTGGTGGCCGGGCAGCCGGCGCCGGACAGTCCGCCGGGGCCGACCGATGCCGTGCGGGTTTTCTTCGACAACCCGTTGATTAAGGAGTCCGAGATGGACGTGGAGGAGAGTTACCTGATGCCGGGCCTCGTCGGGGTCTACCGGATCCAGGTGTATGTGCCCTGGTACCGCCGCCGCGGGCCGGCCCTGCTGGTGACGGTGAGAGTGGGCAATATCGACAGTTCATCGAAGGGCGTGGCCGTGCCCTACATTGCCGTGGAATAGCCGGCGCCCGCGTACCAAGGTACTGGAGACGGGCGGATGTTACGGACCCTGCGCGGTGGCCCGCGGAGGGCTTTACTTGCCTGCCAACTTTGGTATGTTGGACTGTGGGGTTCGGTGGGCACCGAGCCTCATGATCGGAACTACCCCTATGAACAGACTCATCTCTTTCCTCCTGCTCGCCTTGACGGTGCTGCTGCTCGGTTTGGCTGGATGCGGCCGCGACGTGGAGACCGTCAAGAGGCGGTATCTCGCCAACGGCGACAAGTACCTGACGCAGGGCAAGTTCAAGGAAGCCTCCATTATGTTCCGCAACGCCATCAAGCGGGACCCGAAGTTCGGTGAGGCCTACGCCAAGCTGGCAGAATCCGAAATGCAGCGCGGGGACGTGGGCGCGGCGATCGGCGCCTACCGGCGGGCGGTAGATCTGTTGCCGAAGGACGACGAAGTAGCCGGTAAGCTGGCGGACCTTTACCTGGCTATCTATTCGCTGCGGGCAAAAAAAGACCCGCGTCTGATTGCCGACGTGAATGACGTTTCCGCTCAACTGCTCCTGGCGGATCCCAATTCCTTCCACGGCCTGCGGCTCAAAGGGTATGTGGCGATTGCCGAGAACAGGATCCAGGAGGCGCTGACCAACCTCCAGAGAGCCGATCAAGCCCGTCCGAAGAAGCCCGAGTTGCGTTTCACTCTGGCTCAGGTGTTACTGGCCGACAACAATTGGGCCGATGCGGAAGCCATGGCTCTGCAGATCATCAGGGATTCGCCGGCATTCCCCTCCAGCTATGACTTCCTGCTGGTCGAGTATACGCGGCGGAACGAGCCGGCCAAGGCCGAGCAGATCCTGACGCAAAAGGTGTCCAACAACCCCAAGGTGGTGCAATACCGCATTCAGCAGGCCAACTACTATTCGGCCACTGGCCGCAAAGAGCAAGCCGATAAGGTGTTGGCCGAGTTGCTGACGAAGGCGTCAGAGGACACCTCCATTCGAATGAAGGTTGGTGATGCCTACTCCATGACAAGGCAGTACGATAAGGCGATGGCGGTCTACCAGGAGGGGCTTGACAAGCAGCCAGCGGAGAAAGTGGCCTTCCGCCTGAGGATCGCGCAGGTGCTGTTGGGGCAAGGGAAGCCGAAGGACGCTCTGGCCACTGCGGAGAAGGCTCTGGCCGACGACCCCAAGAACAACGCCGCGCTCTCGCTCAAGGCGTCGCTGCAACTCCAGTACGGCGGGAAAGAACAGGTGCAGGGTGCGGTGACCGACCTGCTGTCGCTCACCACCCGGGATCCCAAGAACGCCGTCGTGCGGTACAACCTGGCGAGGGCGTATCACGGCCGCGGGGATCTGGACGCGGCGCGCGTGCAGTACAACGAGGCGATCAAGATCTCCGACGGATTTGTGGCGGCCCGGATTGGCCTGGGGCAGATTCAACTGGCGAAGCGGGACTTCCCCGGCGCGATTCAAACGGCCGAGTCCGTTTTGAAGCTGGATCCGAAGAATGTCGCGGCCCGCGTGATCAAGGTGAATGCCGAGCTGAACAGCGGGAGTTTCCGCCAGGCCAGAGCCGACCTGGAAGGTTATCTCAAGGAGGGCCCCAGTTCGCCGGATTTGGAATTCCAATTGGCGATTACCGACTTCGTGGAGCAGAAGTTCAAGGATGCCGAGACCCGGTTCCGTTCGCTGTTGGCGCGGTTCCCCACCGACCAGCGGCTGATCTTTGCGATCACCGAAGTGATGGTTCGTACGGGCAGAGGGAAAGAGGGGCTGGCGTTCCTCCAGGGCGAACTGGGCAAGGATCCCAAGAACAAGGCGCTGCGTTCGGCCGTGGCCGGCACGGCGCTGAAGACCGACAACATGGCCGTGGCGGAAGCCGAATACCGCACCCTGCTTGACGCCGATCCGAAAGATGTGGAGTTGTACCTGCGCATGGGCGAAGTGCTGCGCCGCAAGGGGCAGATGCAGGCCTCGGTGGAGATCCTCAAGAAGGGGCAGCAGATGGCGCCCGCCAACCTTGGCGCAAATCTGCAACTGGCCTTGACGCTGGAGGCCGCCGGGATGAGGGCCGAGGCGCTGCCGATGTATGAAAACGCTCTGCGGGCGGATCCGGAAAACGTACTCGCCCTCAACAACGTGGCGTTCCAGTACGCCGAGCTGGGCCGGGACCTTGACATCGCCATGAAATACGCGCAGAAGGCGAAGCAGAAGGTGCCGAACAGCGACGACATCTCTGACACTCTCGGCTGGGTGTACGTCAAGAAGAGGCTCAATGACAACGCGATCATGGTGTTCCGGGATTTAGTCAAGCGCCAGCCCAACAATCCTGCCTACCACTATCACCTCGGCGTCGCCCTCTTCCAGAAAGGCCAGACGAAGGACGCCAAGCAGTCCCTACAGACCGCTTTGCGGCTGGGCCCGGCCAAGGCGGACGAAGCGATGATCCGCGAGCTGCTGGGGAAAGTGGGTTAACCTTGGTTGCGGCGAGTCAGGGTGAGGCGGGGTGGAAGGCCACCCTGGCCTGGATCGGTCCGTTTGCCGTCTTCCTGCTGCTGTTGGCTGTGGCTCCGAAGTTCGGGCCGCCGTCACGGACTCTGCTGGCGGCGTGGGTGGTCATCGCTGCCGCCGCCATCGTTCTATTCAGCCGGAACGTGCTGGAATTCCGGCCCTCGCGTCCGTGGGCGAGCATCGGCGTGGGCATAGCCGTCTTCGTGATCTGGGTAGCGCCGGATCTCCTGCTGCCGGGCTGGCGTACCAGCGTCCTGTTTCAGAATTCGTTGACCGGCAAGCTGGCCACCAGCCTGGGAGCCGATGCTCTGGCCGATCCCGTCTCGCTGGCGTGGCGCACGATGCGCGCCGTCCTGATTGTGCCCATCGTGGAGGAGCTGTTCTGGCGGGGCTGGCTGATGCGCTGGATCGAAAACCAGGATTTCCAGAGCGTGCCGCTGGGCCACTACCACCGGAAGAGCTTCTGGCTGGTGGCGGTGCTGTTTGCCCTGGAGCACGGGCCGTTCTGGGACGTGGGCTTCCTGGCGGGCGCGGGGTATAATTGGTGGATGATACGGTCCAGGCGCCTCAGCGACCTGATCCTGGCTCACGCCGTCACCAATGCCTGCCTTTGTGGATATGTGATCCTGACGGGCCGGTGGGAATACTGGCTCTAGACCCGCAAGCCGGTTCGCAGACGAAATCCCCTGATGAAAAACTCTATTGAAGTAATTCGCCCCGGAGCGACAGCAGCCCAGGCGCGTGTGGCCCTGTTTGATTTTGACGGAACGCTGTCGCTGGTTCGCTCCGGCTGGGTGGACGTGATGGTGCCCATGATGGTGGAGATCCTGGCGGCGCAGAACAGCGGCGAAAGCGAAGCCGAACTGACTGCCATCGTCAACGAGTTTGTCGCGCGCCTGACCGGCAAGCAGACGATCTACCAGATGATCCACCTGTGCGAGGAGATCACGCTGCGGGGCGGCGTGCCGCGGGAACCGCTGTTCTACAAGCGGCTGTACAGCGAGTTGCTGAACGAGCGGATCAAGGACCGTCTGGCGGCGCTGCGCAGCGGGAAGGCGTCTCCGGAGAAGTACCTGGTGCCGGGCTCTCGGGCGTTGCTGGAGGCGCTGCGGGCGCGTGGCTTCAAGCTGTATCTGGCCTCAGGCACCGACGAGGCCTTCGTCAAGGACGAGGCCAACCTGCTGGACGTCACCCGCTACTTCGATGGCGGCGTGTATGGCGCGCAGGATGACTACAAATCCTTCTCCAAAGCGATGCTGATCGAGCGGCTGATCGCCAACGCCGGCTTCCGCGGCGACGAGTTCCTGGGTTTTGGCGACGGATATGTGGAGATCCAGAACGTCAAGCAGGTGGGCGGCGTGGCGGTGGGCGTTGCCACCGATGAGCCGGAGTGCCTGAAGGTGGACGAGTGGAAGCGCAACCGTCTGGCGCAAGTGGGCGCAGACTACATCGTGCCCAACTACCTGTGCCACGCCGAGCTGTCCGGTATGCTATTTCCTGACTAGATGCCCACCCGATACCCGACACTGGACCGCGCCAAGCTGCGCGTGCTGCCGCTGGCGCAGCGAATCAACGACCTTGCCTTGAGCCGCTGGATGGCCCTGGACGAGACGCCGCCAGCCTTTGAGCACCCGGACCTGCCCTTGATTGGCCAGCGCTGGGTGGCCTCCCAGGCCTCGGGCGCGGCGTGCATTCTCATGATGGGCGCGCACCTGCTGCGTGCCGGCACCAACCGCCACATCATCGATCAACTGGAGCGCGGCGCCCTCAGTGTGATCGCCATGAATGGCGCGGGCATGATCCACGACTACGAACTGGCGCGCATCGGCGCCACCACCGAGAGCGTGGCGCGCTACATCCGCGAAGGGCAGTTCGGGCTATGGGCCGAGACGGGCGAACTCAATGACTGGATCCGGGACGCGGCGGCGGCGGGCGAAGGGCTGGGCGAGCACGTCGGCCAGCGCCTTCTCGCCTCGGACTTTCCGCACAAGGATCTGAGCGTGCTGGCGGCGGCCTACCGGCTGGGCGTGCCCGTGACGAATCATTGCGGCATTGGCTATGACATTCTGCATGAGCATCCGAATTTTGACGGCGCCGCATTGGGCGCC
>JBBQLF010000385.1:0-5215 GCA_038327695.1 Bryobacterales bacterium | reverse complement strand
GTGGCGCTGTTGCTGGCAGTGCTCGGCGTCTATAGCGTGATGGCGTACAGCGTGGGCGAGCGCACGCGGGAATTTGGTGTCCGCCTGGCTCTTGGCGCGACGCGCCCGGCCATCCTCTGGATGGTGCTGCGCGGCGCCGTCGTCATCGCCATCGCCGGCCTGGCCCTGGGCCTTGCCGGGGGCTACGCGATGGCGCGCACCATCGCGCAGGTCATCTTTGGTGTCTCCGCGTTCGACCTCTTCGCCTTCCTCTCCGTGCCGCTGGCTCTGGCCGCCGCCCTGGCCGCCGCCGCACTGCTGCCCGCCCACCGCGCCACGCGCACAGACCCGCTCACCGCCCTCCGTCACGAGTAGCCACCCATGATCTCCCTACGAAATATCGACAAATCCTACCAGCAGGGGCCGGACCGTTTCTTCGTCCTGCGCCGCGTCAACCTGGAGATCAAAGAGGGCGACTTCGTCGCGGTGATGGGGCCGTCCGGCGCGGGCAAGTCCACGCTGCTCCACCTCCTCGGCATGCACGACACAGCGTGGACGGGCGAGTATCAGTTTCTCGAACACCGGATCGACTTACTCGATCGCAAGCACCGCATGGAGATCTACAAGAAGTACTTCGGCTTCGTCTTTCAGAGCTACCATCTACTGGACGATCTCACCGTGGCGGAAAACCTTGATGTCCCGCTCTCCTATCGCGACATCAGGAAGTCCGAGCGCCAGGCCATTGTCGGCGATACGCTGGACCGCTTCCGGATGGTGGGCAAGAAAGACCTCTTCCCCAACCAGCTCTCCGGCGGCCAGCAGCAACTGGTGGGCGTTGCCCGGGCGGTCATCGCCAATCCCAAAGTGATCCTGGCCGACGAGCCTACCGGCAACCTCCATTCCTCGCAAGGCGCCGAGATTATGGAGATGTTCAAGAAGCTCAACCAGCAGGGCGCTACCATCGTCATGGTGACGCACTCGGAGACCAACGCTACCTACGCCAATCGCATTGTTCGTATAGTGGATGGCTGGATCGATCAGTAGTCACTCATGGCCGGCGCTACCAACAAACCGCGGGTTCTCATCGCCGACGATCAGGAAGACGTCCTGGCCGCCCTGCGTCTGCTGCTGAAGCCGGAAGGGTGCGCCACCGATTGCGTCCAGTCGCCCCAGGCCGTCCTCTCCGCGTTGGATCAGAAGGAGTATGACCTTCTGCTGATGGACCTCAACTACACCCGCGACACCACCTCCGGCCAGGAGGGCTTCGAGCTCCTCTCGCGCGTGCAGCAGATGGATTCCACGCTGCCCGTCGTGGTGATGACCGCGTGGGGCAGCGTGGAGGCGGCCGTGGAGGCCATGCGGCGCGGCGCGAAGGATTTCATCCAGAAGCCGTGGGACAATGCGCGGCTCATCGCTATCGTCAAGACGCAGCTTGAGCTGTCGGCCGCCCTGCGCCGCGGCGCGCGCCTGGAGGCCGAAAACAAACTCCTGCAGACCGACGGCCTGCCACCGATGATCGCGTCGGCGGCCGCCATGCAGCCCGTGCTGCAGCTGATCGCGCGCGTCGGACCGTCGGACGCCAACGTGCTCATCACCGGCGAGCCCGGCACCGGCAAGGAGGTGGTGGCCCGCACGCTCTACGCCATCAGCGACCGCGCCGGCCAGCCCATGGTCACCGTCAATATGGGCGGCCTGGCCGAAGGCATTTTCGAAAGCGAGCTGTTCGGCCACGTCAAGGGCGCATTCACGGACGCCAAGGCCGATCGGGTCGGCCGCTTCGAACTGGCTCACCTGGGCACCATTTTTCTGGATGAGATCGCCAACCTGCCCTTCAATCTCCAGGCCAAGCTCCTGCGCGTGCTGGAGACCGGAGAGATGGAGCGGGTGGGCTCGTCCAAGACCAAACTGGTGGACGTGCGCGTCATCTCCGCCACCAACGCCAATCTCCATCAGGAGGCGGCCGGGAATCGCTTCCGCCAGGACCTGCTGTTCCGCCTCAACACCATTGAGATCCACATTCCGCCGCTGCGCGAGCGGAAGGAAGATATCCCGATCCTGGCCGCCCACCACCTTTCTGTGATGGCCCGGCGCTACCGCAAACCCGTCACCGGTTTCGATCCGCCGGCCGTGCAGGCCATGCGGGAGCACCTCTGGCCCGGCAATGTTCGAGAGCTGAACCATGTCATCGAACGGGCCGTGCTCATGACGCCCGGCAGCGTCATTCGCGCCTCCGATCTAGCCCTCCGGCCGCCGCGTGACGCGGCCGCGGGCAAGCTGGAAGAGATGAGTCTGGAAGAGGTGGAAGGTTTTCTGATCCGGAAGACGCTGGCGCGCTACAACGGCAACGTCAGCCAGGCCGCGGGCGCACTCGGCCTCAGCCGCAGCGCCCTCTACCGCCGCATCCAGCGCTACGGGATATGAGTCCTTTCCGCCGCATCTCGCTGTGGTTCGCCGCCCACGAAAACCGCGTCCTGTTCGCGTCGCTGATGGCCGGCTCGATGGCCGTGATCTTCTCGCTCGGCGTTCTGTGGCTGGAGCCCTATTCGACCAAGGTCCGCTGGACCATGACCGTGCTCATCCTCGGCTTCTGGCTGGGCTTCGGCCTGTCGGCGCGCGAGCGCGTGGTCAATCCGCTGCGCACTCTGGCCAATCTGTTGGAAGCGATGCGCGAAGGCGACTACTCGATCCGGGGCCGCGGCGCGAACCGCAACGATGCGCTTGGCGAGGTGATGACCCAGCTGAACGCCATCGGCGGCACGTTGCGGGATCAGCGCCTGGGCGCAGTGGAGGCCACCGCCCTGCTCACCAAGGTGATGGAGGAGATTGACGTCGCCGTCTTCACGTTTGACGGCCAGGAGCAGCTCAAGCTCGTCAACCGCGCCGGCGAGCGGCTGCTCGCCCAACCCGCCGCCCAGTTGCTCCACCGCACCGCCGCGGATCTCTCGCTGGGCGAGTTCCTTCACGACGACCAGGCCCAGACCATCGCCCGCGTCTTCCCCAGCGGCGGAGGCCGTTGGGGCGTGCGGCGCACGTCGTTCCGCCAGAGCGGCCTGCCGCACACGCTCCTGGTTGTATCCGATCTCACACGCGCCCTGCGCGAAGAGGAACTCCAGGCCTGGCAACGCCTGGTCCGCGTGCTGGCCCACGAGCTGAACAACTCGCTGACGCCCATCAAGTCCATCGCCGGCTCGCTGACGCAGATCCTGAACCGCCAGCCCCGTCCCGAAGACTGGGAAGACGACATGCGCGATGGCCTGCACGTCATCGGCTCGCGCTCGGATTCGCTCAGCCGCTTCATCGGCTCCTACTCGCGTCTGGCCAAACTGCCCCAGCCGAAGCTGGGCCCCGTGGCACTGCTGCCGCTGGTCCACCGCGTGGCCTCACTCGAAACCCGCCTGACCCTGCGTCTGGAAGACGGCCCGGCCCTGACGCTGCAGGCCGATGGCGACCAGTTGGAACAACTGCTCATCAACCTGGTTCGCAATGCAGTGGACGCCTCGCTGGAGACGGGTGGCGGCGTGACGCTGAGTTGGGCCTCGGACAGCCGATCGGTGACGGTCACCGTGCTGGACGAAGGTCTCGGGCTGGCCAACACGGCCAATCTGTTCGTGCCGTTCTTCACCACCAAGCCGGGCGGCTCCGGCATCGGCCTGGTGCTCTGCCGCCAGATCGCCGAGGCGCACGGCGGATCTCTCACGCTGGGTAACCGGGCCGGCGCGCGCGGCTGTCAGGCCCGCCTCGCGCTGCCGCTCTGACTTCGCGTCGATTTCCCCTACATTCCATCGGAATGCGCTAACATCATCTCCAAAAGGAGCGTTTCGGATTTGAATTCGCTTTTTGAGGATGTCCGCTACGCGCTCAGGCTGCTGGCCCGCCAGCGCGGCTTTACGGCCACCGCGATCATTCTGCTCGCCCTGGGCATCGGCGTCAACGGCGCCATCTTCAGCGTGGTGGATACGGTCCTGCTGCGGCCCCTGCCGTATAGCAATCCCGAAGCGCTCTACAACCTCTGGACCCGCAACCCGGCGCGCAAGGTGGCGCAATCGGCCATCTCTCCGCCCGAGTTTCTGGAATACGCCGCCAACTCCAAGTCGTTTACCCATTGCGCCGCCTTCACCAACCGGACGGCCACACTGACGGGCCACGGCCAACCGTCCAGCGTCTCCGCCGCGCTGGTCTCTCGCGGCTACCTTGAAATGCTTGGCATTGCGCCGGTCCTCGGCCGCGATTTTGCCGCCGAGGAGTTCCAACGCGGCCGCAATCAGGTGGCAATTCTCAACGATGGATACTGGAAGACCAGGTTCGGCGGTGATCCAGCCATTCTCGGCAAGACCATTCGTCTGGACGACGAACTGCACGTGGTGGCCGGCGTCCTGCCGCCCATCGTGGGTGAGAACCGCCACGTGGATCTTTACCTGCCCCTGACGTTCGATGCGGCCGCGCTCGGCGCCTGGGACTCCCGCTTCCTTTACGTGACCGGCCGGCTCCGGACAGGGTTCTCCCCGCAGCAGGCCGCCGGCGAACTTGCCTCGGTGGCGAGCCGGCTGGCCCGGGAACATCCGGTCTCCAACACAGGCGTCGAGTCCTTCCTCACGCCCGCCATCCAGGACGCGCAGGGCGAGTCCCGGGCGCCCCTGGTGCTGCTATCGGCCGCGGTAGGGCTGGTGCTCCTGATCACGTGCTCCAACCTGGCCAACCTGCTTCTCGTCCGGGCCGGGGCCCGCCAGCGCGAGGTGGCCATCCGCAGCGCCATGGGCGCCTCGCAGGGCCGCGTTTTCGTGCAGATGATCACGGAGAACCTGACGCTGGCGGTGCTGGGCGGCGCGGCCGGCCTGGCGGTCGCCTGGTGGAGCCTCCGCGCCATCGCCCGCTTCGGCCCGGCCAACATGCCGCGTCTCCAGGACGCGTCCATCAACTACAGCGTCCTGGCCTTCATGTTTGCCGTGTCCCTGCTGGCCGGTCTGCTGTTCGGCGCCGTCCCGGCGGCACAAACGCTTCGTCTGAACCTCGCCACCACTCTGCGGGACGAGTCCCGCGGCAGTTCCGGCGGCGTTCACAAGAGCCTTCTCCGGTCTATTTTCGTCGTCAGTCAGGTGGCTCTCTCCGTCGTCCTGCTCATCGTCGCCGGTCTGCTGCTGCGCACCTTCTCCGCGGTCAGCCGGGTGGATACCGGCTACCAGACCGCGCGGGTTCTGACCGTTCGCATGACACTGCCCGAATCCCGGTACCCAGAACA
>JBBQLF010000384.1:0-5229 GCA_038327695.1 Bryobacterales bacterium | reverse complement strand
GATCACGCCGAACACCTTCGGCGATTTCGCCATCTTGTCCACCCGGTACAACTGGCGCAGCGTCCGTGCGCACACCTGCCCCGCCGCCGTGCCATCCACTGCCGCGGGCGCCGCGTACGTGTAGGCGCCGCCCATCGCCGTACAGAGCACGCGCGAAGGAAACCCCGTCTCGCTCATCGCCAGCAGGATCAGCGGAGTCTTCGGATACGCCTTGGCCAGCGCCAATACGCGCAGGTTGTCCGATGGCTTGCGCGCTGTCGTCACCACTTTGTAGATCGCCGCCGGCACCTTCGCCATCCGCCGCATCACCGCGTCCATCGCCGGCGTGCCCTCAAAGTTGTGGTAGCTTACCACCACCGTCGCCCGGCCTTCCAGCAGGTCCATGCGCGCCTGCGGCGACTCCGCGCTGTCAATCTCAACGTCCACCGCCACCGCGCCGGCGTCCACCGCCGCCGCCAGCACCCGGAACTCCTCTTCAATGCTGCCGTTGAATCGTCCGTGGTTCTGATGGCGCCGGCACGTTGCCATCAACGTCGCCTCCGGATAGCGCGCCAGAAACTCCCGGATGACCGGTAGTCCATCGTGCGGATCCGGCAGATAGTCCAGCCGGAACTCCAGAAATCGCTCGCCCGCGTCGGCCTCCCGCCGCGCATGTTCCATCAGCTTTTGCGGATCGGGCAGACCAAGGGCGATACAGATGCGGGGAAGTGTTGTGCTGCGAGACGGCATGGCGGCGACGGTCCTACGAGGATATCACTTCGCCCGGCTCCAGCCGTTTCCGCCATTGGTCCAGAATCGCCGCCGTCTTCGTCGAGCCAATGCGGTCCGCGCCCAGTCCGTAGGCTTCCAGCGCCGTCTCCAGCGTGTCGATCCCGCCCGCCGCCTTGATCCCGCACTCGCCCTTCAGCACCCGCTTCATCAGCGTCAGGTCCGCCGCCGTCCAGCCCGCACCCCCAAACCCCGTCGACGTCTTCACAAAGTCCACCTCGCACCGCTTGCAGATCTTCAGCGCCACCACCTTCAGATCCTCGGCCAGATACGCGGTCTCCAGAATCACCTTCAGCAGCGCCCCGGACTCGTGGCACGCCTTGCTCACCTGCAACAGCTCGGACTCAATGTACTGGAACTGCCGCGAGCGGAGCTTGCCGATGTTGATCACCATATCGATCTCTTTCGCGCCCCGCCGCAGCAGATCGCGCGTCTCGTAGATCTTCACCGCCGTCGTCGCGCCGCCGTGTGGAAAGCTCACCACGCTGCCCACCGCCACCCGCGTCCCGCCCAGCAACCGCGCCGCCAACTCCACGTCCGTGGGCCGCACCGAAACACACGCGATGCCGTAGGATTCCGCCATCTCGCAGCCCGCCGCGATGTCCTCGTCGGCCAATTCCGGCCGCACCATCGCATGGTCCCACCGCCGCGCCAGGTCTTCGTAGCTCGTCAGCGCCACCCTGGCTTCGTTCTCATCCATAACGTCCCCCATGCTCTCAACTGCGTCGGCCGCCCCTTCGCGCCCGCCCACCACTCCTCGTGGTGAAACAGCCCGAAGTTGCCGCGCCCCTTCTCCGGTTCGTCCAGATCCCCCACCGCCAGATTCAGCCCAAACGCCCGGTCGCCCAGCTCCGTCCGGTAGAACTGGCCCGGTGCAATCTCCAGGCAAGGCTCAAACGAAATGGCCCACTCCATCTCATAGCCGTGGCCCTCCGGCAGCCGCCGCACCGCCGCCTGCATGGCGCCCGTCCGGATCCACTTCTGATACGTCGCCCACGCCTCGGCCTTGCTGCGCGGCTCGCCTTCCAGCAGCCCGCCCTGCCCCACGCCGCCCAGCCGGGATTTTGTCAGGTTGCACACCATCTGCCAGGAGCCGCCGTCGCCCGCCGCATTCTCCGCGCCGGTCCACTGCCGCCGCGAATCCATCAGGATCTCCACCTCATCCCCAAACCACGGCCACCCCTCGCGTGTCAGCTCATGCGCCTTGGCGTTGTTCGGCGGCAGCCAGCGAGGTGTGTCGATGCCGTACAAAACATCGTCGTGCACGCGGAACGCAAAGTACAGCCGCCGCCCATCGTGCTTAACCCACACCGTGAAGGCCAGGTCTTTCTCATCGCGCACCGGCGACATCTGCGCCATCCAGCCCCGCGCGCCGCTGATCCGGCTGGCGTCGGCCCACTCCGCCGCGTCGATTCGCCCATCCAATACCGGCGTTGAACCAGGGAATGCCTCTACCGCCGGCGGACCCTCCGCCGCCACCGCCCCGCAGCATAAGACCACCACAGCCGCCACCAGTCGCACGGCGCTTACCTCTTTCTGGCCGCCGGGGGACGCGGAGCCGTGCTCAGCCCCATATCCCGCAATTCCATCTTGGCCCGCCCGGCCGCATCGGAACTCGGTGAGACGCTGATCGCTGCCCGGAACTCCTGTTCGGCGTCGCTCCGCCGGTTCATCTTCATCAGCGTCCGGCCCTTCATCAGATGCGCATCCGGCGTCTTCACGTTCTTCGGATACGCCTCCAGCGTCTTGTCAAACGCCGCCAGCGCCTGCTCGTACTGCTTCTGGTTATAGAGAATCTCGCCCACGTAGTACTGCGAGTTCGGAGCCAGATCCGTATCGCCAAACCACGCCACGTAGTCGTTAAATTCCTTCAGCGCCAAGTCCAGATTCCCGCCGGACTTGTCCCGCATCGCGTCCTGGTACAGACTCTGCGAGCTCACGCCCGCGGGCGGCCCGCCGGCGCTGGCCGGCAGCCCGGAGGGCGGCGGCGGCGGCGCTTGCATCGTCTTGATCGTGTTGGATAGGTCCGCGATCTTCTGGTCCAGCTTGCCCAGCCGCGTGTTAATCTCCGTCACCGATTCCCGCACAAAGCCGAAGTCCTGCCCCAGCGTGTCCACCTTCGCGCCCACGCCCGCAATCGGCCCCACCATGCCCTTTTCCATCCGGTCCTTCAACCCGTTGTCCAGCAGCGTAATCGCCCGGCTCGACGCCGCCAGCTGATCCTGGATCGCCTTCAGCGTGCTTTCGATGCCCGCCAGCCGTTCGCCCTGCGACTTCTGCATGTTGCGGACCTCTTCCTGCAACAGCGCCAGATCGCGGCCCAACTCCACCATCTCCCGCTTCTGCGCCGGCGCCGGTCCGGCCGCCAGGGCCATCAGCAGTGACGTAATCAGAAACATTCGCATAGAGATACACTCCATCCCGGATGCTGCGGACGGGCATCGCTGCCCGCCCGCTTCAGCCTGCTTCTACTTACTGGACACCCACAAAGTGCACCCGGCGGTTCTTGCCGTAGCACGCTTCGCTGGCATCGGTGCAAAACGGCTTTTCCTTGCCGTAGCTGATCGTCTTCAGCCGCTCGGCCGGAATGCCGATCTGCGTCAGGAACTCGCGCACGCTGGTCGCCCGCCGGTCGCCGAGGCCCAGATTGTACTCCGCCGAGCCGCGCTCATCGCAGTGGCCTTCCAGCGAAATCACCGCCGACGGGAAGTCATTGAAGATCGCCTTGATCCCGTCCGCGTTGCGCTGCAACGTCGCCCGCGCGTCCTCCCGCACTTCCATCTTGTCGTAGTCGAAGAACACGTCCTGCACGTCTCTGGCCATCCGCTCGCTGATCGTCGCCTTTGAGGCCGCCGGCGGCGGCGGTGGTGGCGGCGCCGTCGTGACGCTCACCGTGGCCGCGCTGATCGCGTCTCCGCTATCGCCCTTGGCGGTCATCCGGTACGTTGTGCTCGCCGCCGGCGATACCTGCCGGCTGCCCGTCGCCGGCACGCGCCCGATTCCGTTGTCGATGGTCACTTCCGTGGCGTTCGCCACATTCCATTTCAGCGTCGAGGACTCGCCCCGCAAGATCGTCGTTGGCTCCGCCGTGAAGCTGCTGATCACGGCCGCCGGACCTCTCTCGCCCTTCGTTTGGGACGCCGGGCCCGGCGTCGGCGGTGGCGGCGCCACGGGAGTCTTCTTCTTGCACCCCACGGCGAACACCAGCAAAGACGTGGCAAGTACCGTAAGTGCGATATGACGTTGTTTCATTGCGGCTTGAGCCTCCTACTGCTCCAGTTGTATCTATTCTAAACTCATCCCGCGGCCTACTTCGACCAGACCGGCATCCAGTTGCCGCCCTGCGTGCTCAACTGCTTCACCTCAGTCCCGTCTGCCAGCATCGAGTAGATCTGGCTGCGTCCGGAACGGGTCGACGAGAACACCAGGTGCCGCCCGTCGGGCGCCCAGGTCGGATTCTCGTTCTTGCCCTCCCCATGGGTCAGCTGCACGGTCTCCCGCGAAGCCACATCCATCAGAAAGACATTCCAGTTGCCTGGCGAAAAACCGCGGGTCCAGGCGAACGCCATGTGCTGCCCGTCGGGATGCCAGGCCGGATTCGATGCCTCGCCCTCGCCGTTGGTCAGCCGCACAACGTCCGCGCCGTCCAAACTCATTCTATATATTTGTTGCAGCCCGCCGCGCCCGCTCACAAATAGCATCTCCGTCCCGGTCTTCGGATTCACCTTCGCTTCCATCTCAATCGCCCGCGAATTCGATAGCCGCTTCATGCCCGCGCCGCTCTGGCCGGCCATGTAAATCTGCGAGAATCCGCTGATTGTCGAGGAAAACAGGACACTCTGCCCATCCGGCGTGAACGATGGCGTCGCGTTCATCGATGCCTGCGGATTCAGAAAGTTGATGTAGCGCCCCGTCTCGGTGGAATACATCATAATCTGCGGCTGGCCTTTGGCGTAGGTGGTAAACGCCAGCCGCCGCCCGTCCGGCGAGATCGCCGGCATCGTCGTGATTGAGTTGAACGATGTGATCCGCGTCTGATTGCCCCCGTCAAAGTCCATTGACCAGATCTCCTTCGTCCCCTTGCCCGTCCGGTCGCTCACGAAGTAGATCTTCGATCCCACCAGCGAGGGCGCCCCGAATTGCGCCAGAATGTCAGCCGCGTACTCATGCGCCGCCTTTCGCGCGCCCTCTTCATTCAGCGGCGCGTTGTACAGCTTCCGGAATACCTTCGCGCCCGCCACGTCCACTACCGCCGTGTTGTACAAGTGCCCGAACGCCACAAACTGCCCGCCCTGCTCCGCTGCATAGCCAAACCCCAGGTAGCCCGCGCTCACCGGCGTGCTCGCCCAATCGGACAGGCACCGCCCCGCGCACGACGCCTGCCCGGCGCGCAGATCCGCCTCCTGCTGCGGCGGATTCAGCGGGTAGAAACTCTTCGCCGCCATGTCGAACAGGCCGGAC
>JBBQLF010000383.1:0-5264 GCA_038327695.1 Bryobacterales bacterium | reverse complement strand
GCACCGCCAACCCCATCGCACACGGGCAGGCGATCACCAGCACCGCCACCGCGGATCGGAAGCCAAACGCCACCGCTGTCAAGGCCGCCAACCCAACCACCACCGGCACGAACACGGCGCTCACCCGGTCTGCCATCCGCTGCATGGGCGCCTTTTCGCCCTGCGCGTCGCGCAGCAGGCGCAATACCTGTTCCAGTACGCTCTCAGCGCCCAGCGCTGTGGCCCGGTATTGCAGCACGCCGTTGCGGTTCAGCGTCCCGCCCGTCACGGCGTCGCCCGTGGACTTGTCCACCGGGATCGGCTCGCCGGTGAGCATCGATTCGTCCACCGCGCTGGCGCCGCTCACCACAATGCCGTCCGCCGCCAACCGCTCGCCCGGACGCACGATCAGAACGTCCCCGAGCCGCACCTCCTCCATCGGTAGTTCGATCTCGACGCCTTCGCGCACCACGCACGCCGAAACCGGCTGCAAATGTGCCAGCGCCTGCAACGCCGCCGAGGTCTTGCGCTTGGCCCGCGCTTCCATGGCGTTGCCGGTGAGCACCAGCGCGATGATGAAGATCACAGCCTCGTAGTAAGCGTCGTGCGGCGAGAAGACCGAGTAGAAGAATGCCGCACCCGTCCCCAGCGCGATCAGCGTATTCATGTCCGCCGCACCATGGCGCAGCGCCGAAAAGGCCTTGACATAGAATCGCCGCCCGGCCCACACCATCACGGCCAAAGCCAGCGCCGCGTGCGTCCAGCGCCACGGCCCCTGGTGCATCCAGCCCATCGTGGCCATTGCCAACGCGCCCGCCGCCAGGCTCACGCCCGCTTTCAGCACCAGCGCGCGATACTCTGCCGCGTCTTCCTTCTCGCGCTGCAACTGTTCATCGGTCACCGTCGCGCGCGGAGCGGAGAGTTCCGCCTCATAGCCAATGTCATTGACCGCCGCCACCAGCGCGTCAGGCTTGGCCAGCGCCGGATCAAACGAAACAGTCGCATTGTGCATCATCAGGTTGACGCTCGCCTGCCGCACGCCCGGCTGGGCTTCCAGGGTCTTCTGGACAAAGCTCTGGCAGGCCGCGCAGGTCATGCCGCGCACCGCGAACGTTACCTTGGCCGGTCCCGGCGTCACACCTCGATCCGCGCCGCGAATCCGATCTTCGTGACGGCTTCGGCAATCGCCGCCGCCTGCACCTGCGCCTCGTCAAAGCTCACTTCGGCCGAGCCCACCTCCACGCTGCGCACCTCAACGCCCGGCACCTTTTTCAGCGCCATCGTCACGCGGTTCACGCAGCCGCCACAGTGCATGCCATCGATCGTCAGTTTCAAGTTCTGCATCTTTCGCTCCTGCTACTTCAAGATTACGTCCACCGTGGTTTGCGTAATTGGGTGATACAGCGGCCGCGCCTTCAAATAGATGGCTCGCGCGCGGGCCAGCCCGTCCGGCGTGCGCGCCAGCGCTTCATACAGCGGCTTGACGAACTTCCGCCGTCCCACCCCGGTCAGAAACGTCTCCAGCCTGGCCCACGCCGCCGGGTAACCCGCCCGGATCGCCATCAGCAACCACTGCGCCACGATCTCGCTATTGCCACTCCCGGTGAACCCCCACTGCTGGTCCAGCGCGGAAAGTTCCGCCGCCGTAGTACTGTCCGGCATGGCCCGCAACCAGTGGAGCCACTCCTGCGTCACCCACTCGCGCCGCGGCTTGGTTTCGAAGTCGTAGGTCACCGTGGGCGCCGACGCCGGCAGACCCGGCTCATGCAGCCACGCGTTCAGGTTCTCTCCTGGAAACGACTCGTGCAGAAAGGCCAGAAACTGCTCGCTGCTGATGGACTGAAACGCGAACTTGGCGAAGTACGCTTTCACCCACGCATCGAACTGCGCGCGCCCGTGCTTCTCTTCCAGCATCCGCAACAGCAGCGCGCCTTTCACGTAGGGCACCTGGGTCATGCCGTCGTCCGGGTCGCGTCCTGTGAGGTCCACCACCAGCTTCTGGTCGCCCGGCGGCAGTTCCTTCAGCTCGTTGTGCAACTCGCCGATTTCAATCGCCAGTTCCATCTCGCTGCGCCGCCGCCCATACAGCGCCTCCTGGATGCGCCGCTCGAAGTAGGTGGTAAACCCCTCATTCAACCAGAAGTCCCGCCAGGTCGAATTCGTCACCAGATTGCCGGACCACGAATGCGCCAACTCGTGCGCTACCAGCGACACCAGGCTCTTGTCGCCGGCGATCACGGTGGGCGTGGCGAACGTCAGGCAAGGGTTCTCCATCCCTCCGAAGGGGAACGACGGCGGCAGCACTAGAAGATCGTACCGCCCCCACGGATAGGCGCCATACAGCCCCTCCGCCACCCGCACCATCTTCTCCATGTCCTCGAATTCGCGGGCCGCCCCGGCCAGCACGGACGGTTCGGCCCATACACCGCAGCGCGCGCTCACCGCCTGGAAAGCCAGGTCGCCCACCGCCAGCGCAATCAGATAAGCCGGAACGGGCTGCGGCAGATGAAAATGCCCTGGACGCACGATCCGCGCCGACATCAACGCCGTCAGCGGCAGCGGCGCATGAATGCGGGCCGAGTACGTCACGCGCACACCGGGCGAATCCTGGATCGGGATCCAACTCCGCGCATGGATCGCCTGCGACTGAGAGAAGAGGAACGGATGCCGCTTGCCGGCCGTCTGCGCTGGCTGGAGCCATTGCAGGCCGGAGGCCTGGGGCGCGGTCTCGTACTCGATTACAACGCTACGGGCGCCGGGTGCCAGATCAATGGTCAGCGGCGCGCCCAGATGCGCATCGCGCGGGCCGAGCTGGAAACCGGAGGAAGCCCCGTTGACGCGGAGGATCGTCAAATCCCGCGTGTCGACAACCAGCCGCCGGCCCGCCGGATCCAGCGTGAGCGTTGCCGCGCCGCGCAGTTTCTTCTCCGCGAACGACACGGCCAGGTCCAGCTCCACGTGGCAGACCCTGGAAACCTCAGGATTCGAAAATGAGTGAACGTCCTTCATCTCTGCTCCGATTGCCCCGCTCTACTAATATGGTAGCGTCTCACCGTATGGCTACTGACATGCCGCCTCGCCTCCGCTCGCTCGATATCTTTCGCGGTGCCACTATCGCCGCGATGATTCTGGTCAATAACCCCGGCGCCAACGTAGCGTACGCGCCACTGGAACACGCCGCCTGGCACGGCTGGACCTTCACCGACACCGTCTTCCCGTTCTTCCTCTGGATCGTCGGCGTCGCCATGACGCTTTCCACGGCGCGGCGGGTGGAACGGGGCGAGGACCGGGCGCAGCTTCTGCTCCATATGTTCAAGCGTGCCGCCATCATCTTCCTGCTCGGTTTCCTGCTCGGCCCCTTCCCGAATATCAACTGGGCCACCATCCGCATTCCCGGCGTACTCCAGCGCATCGCGGTCTGCTACCTGATTGCCGGCGTGATCTTCCTCTTCACCAAAGTGCGGGGCCAGATCGCCGCCATCGTTGGGCTCAACGTCGTCTACTGGTGCCTGATGACGCTCTACCCGACGCCCGGTTGCGGCCCCGGCTCCCTGACCCTGGAGTGCAACTTCGCCCGCTACATCGATGGACTGCTGATCCCGGGCCACATGTGGTCCGGCACCAAAGTGTGGGATCCGGAGGGCCTTGTCAGCACGCTCCCGACCATCTCCAGCGTGCTGTTTGGAATCCTCACGGGCCATTTGCTGCGCCGCTTTCCCAACCCGGCCGGCCGGCTGAAATGGCTCATCGTGCAGGGCGCCGGATTGCTCGCCCTGGCGTACACGCTGTCCATCTGGATGCCCTTTAACAAGGGCATTTGGACAACTCCGTTTGCCCTGCTCATGGCCGGGCTGGCCTCCTGCACCTTTGCGGGATGGTTCTGGCTGGCCGACATGCGCGGCCTGGCCCGCTGGTTCCGGCCCTTCGAGATCTTCGGCACCAATGCGATCCTGATGTTTGTTCTTTCCGGAAGCTTCGCGAAGTTCATGAGCCGGACCAAGATTGAGGACCGCGGCAGCCTCGTCTCCCTCCACGGCTGGTTCTACAGTCACGTATGCCTGGCCGTCGCCCAGCCTATCAACGCCAGTCTGCTGTACGCGCTCATGAACGTCGGCGTGCTGTTCCTGGTGGCCTACGTCCTCTACCGGCAGCGTTGGTTCCTGAAGTTCTAAGGGCCCGTCATGAAATAACCATTCCAACCGCTCCGTCGAAAACGATGCCAACTGTCCGTCACGCATGCCCGCCCCCTTCGCCGCTGGCGGCCTTTCATAACCATTCCAACCGCTCCGTCGAAAACGATGCCAACTGTCCGTCATGCGTGCCCGCCCCCTTCGCTGCTGGCGGCATTTTCATTACTTCCGGTGACCCGCAGGGCCATACTGGCCTGCTAACGCTCGCGGCTCAGAACCCGATTCCGAGCCGCGCGTTACCAAGCCGGCGTGCCGGGTTGGTACGGTTCTTCCATTACGAATCCTAACTCTGGGCCCGGCTTGGAGTATCATGCCCTCAGGAGATTCAGCGGTGCAATTCGGAATTCATTCACTCCTCTTCACTGAGACGTTCCTGGACAAGGACCTCTACCTGCTAGACAAGTTCAAGGCGATGGGATTCGACGCGGTGGAGATTATCCCGTTCGATCCCGACGGTTTTCCCGCCCGGCAGGTCCGCGCCGCCGCGGCCGATCTCGGCCTGACTATCAACACCGGCTACGGCATGCCGGCGCAGTACAACATCATCTCGCCGGACGCCTCCATCCGTCAGGCGGGGATCGAGTTCTCCAAGCGGCTGATCGATCTGAGCAATGAGGCGGGCGCCCGGGTCTTCGGCGGCATGATCTACTGCGGCTGGGGCTATCTGACCGGCAAAATGCGCACGGAAGAGGAGTGGAAGTGGGGGGTGGAGGGCTATCACGAAATCGCCAGCTACGCTCAGCAGAATTCAAACCTCATCCTGGGTATCGAACCGGTGAACCGCTTTGAATCGCATTTCATCAACACCGCGGCCGACGCGCGGAGGTTCATCAGCGATGTGGGCGTCCCCAACGTCAAGGTCCACCTCGACACGTTCCACATGATCCGGGAGGAGGACGACTTTGCTGGCTGCGTCCTGGAAACGAAGGGCCTCTTGGGCTACGTCCACGCCTGCGAAAATCAGCGCGGTATTCCCGGCTCGGGGCTGACGCCATGGGTCGAGTTCTTCCAGGCGCTCCGGCAGATCGGCTATGACGGATGCCTGACCATCGAATCATTTGACCCGAACATGGAGAGCATCGCGAAACTCTGCTG
>JBBQLF010000382.1:0-5275 GCA_038327695.1 Bryobacterales bacterium | reverse complement strand
GACGGCCTCCAGCAGAGCCTTGGCATATTGATTCGCGACCGCTAGATTTGACATCGCCTACCTCTAGGGCCGAGCCTCAGGCCGCGTATTCAGATTCGCCACGAAACGGTCCACCAGCGCGCCTTGCGTTTCCGCACCGATCTGCGCCTGCACTTTGTGGCGGGCCAACTCCAGCGCCAGCCGGGCCGTTTCCGCCTTCAACTCAGCGCGGGCGAACTTCGCCGCCGAGGCGATTTCCTGGCCGGCCATTTGAACGAGCTTTTCCATGAATTGCGCCGTTTCCTGCTCCAGGCGCTGGGCTTCGGCCGCCAGTTCTTTCTGAGCTTTGGATTTCAGCGACTCCACTTCAGTATCGAGGCCGGAGATCTTGCGCTCGATGACAGCGACCTCGGCCGAGGCTGCTTCGGCACGCCGGGCCGCCAGGTTCATGCCGTCCAGGATCGACTGCTGCTGGCCCCGAAGGGCCGGACCGCCGAACTTGACGGCCACGAATCCCAGGGCGCCGGCCAGAATCGTGAAATTGACCCACTTGGCCGGCAGCAGCGGATCGGCGCCAGCGTGGCCGCCGCCGTGAGCACCGGCTTCGGCCTCCGGATTGGCCCACACGGCGAGAGAAATCAACAGAAGGAACGCCAACCGCGTCATTAATGCACCTTCCCGGCCAGCAAAGCGCCGGCGATCTGCTCCGCCAGCCGGTCCGCTTCCGCGGCGAGTTCCATCCGGGCCTGCTGAACCTCGTCGGCCAAGCCGCGCTTGAGCTGCGCCGTCTTGCCGGCCTGTTCCACGCGCGCCGCTTCCACCAGGCTTGTCTGCTGGGCGGCGAGGTGCTTGCGGGACTCCTCCTGCTGGAGGAAGATCTCAGCCCGGGCATTGGTGAGCCTGGCTTCGTAGTCCGCCATTTTCTCGTTGACGCGCGCCAGGGCGGCCTCGCTGGCCTCCACCGCGCCCTGCGTTTTGGCCCGCCGTTCCGCCAGCACGCGTTCCATCGGCTCGAAGAGGACCTTTTTCAGGAACCAATGGAGGGCGATCACCAGGAAAAACGTTGGGATGGCTCGGACGAGTATACCCTTGAGGGTTTCGAAAATCTGTTCCATTCTGTCTGTTGCGGTCCGGGTTTCTTTGGACAGGATTGTCCCAAACCCCAAAGAAAAAGACTATCACACGGAGGGTGGCGGCTTCATCCGGCGGTGCCCGGTTTCTTGGCTGCGATTGCGGAGAAGGCGGCGAATTGGACTGTGAAGCTACTGGGCGCGGCGGGGAGTTCGGTGCGGTGCCTAGTCTTTGGGTGCGATGGCGGAGAAGGCGGCGAATTGGACCGCGACGCTACTGGGCGCGGTGGGGATTCCGGCCCGGTGCGCGGTCTTTGGCTGCGATGGCGTGGTGCGAGGCGAATTGGACCGCGACGCTACCGGGCGCGGCGGGGATTCCGGCGCGGTGCCCGGTCTTTGGCTGCGATGACGGAGAAGGCGGCGAATTGGACCGTGACGCTACTGGGCGCGGTGGGGAGTCCGGCCCGGGCTTGGTCTTTGGCTGCGATTGCGGAGAATGCGGCGAATTGGACTGTGAAGCTACTGGGCGCGGCGGGGAGTCCGGTGCGGTGCCCGGTTTTTGGGTGCGATGGCGTGGTGCGCCGCGAATTGGAGCGCGACGCTACCGGGCGCGGCGGGGATTCCGGCGCGGTGCTCGGTCTTTGGCTGCGATGGCGTGGTGCGAGGCGAATTGGAGCGCGACGCTACTGGGCGCGGCGGGGATTCCGGCCCGGTGCCCGGCCCACGTAGACCGGGACTGGCAGTACCGTAGCGTCAGTGGCCCGGAATTCGATTAGAAATTCACCAAGGAAAGCGGGGCCCAACTGCCAGTAGAAGATGCCGCCTTCGGTGTCAAATGTGGAGCCGATGGGTAGCGCGCGCAACTCGTCACCGACGCGCAGGGCCGCGGTCCACTGCGGTCCGGCCGGGAGGTGGATTTCCAGCCGGTCCAGCTCCTTGAGATCGATGGGCTCCAGGAGCGAATCCCCGCCTTGGCGGATGGGCGTCAGCGGAGCGTCCAGATGGAAGCCGCGGCGAAACGCCGGATAGCTGGCGGCCGGCGGAGCGGGGTGCTCCAGGCGGGCGGTGCGCAGATGGAAAGCCCGCTCGGCTACGATGCCGGGCTCCTCACCGGAGACGGGATCGGCGGCCGGCACGGGCAGCGAGTTTTGCACCTGGATGAAGCGGCTGCCGACGCCGTCACCGCGGCCGAGGTTGTCATAGATGAGCCAGCCGAGATTGTGCAACCCGTTGGTGAACCTGGTGGTGTCGAGGAAGTAGTAACCGACACCGGTGTCGCTATTGAGGTAGCCGGGGAAGGAGGAGGCGATGTCATCGCGTCTCAGGCCGTAGACTGGATGGGCGAAATTGACGCCATCGACGCCGACCCAGACGCCGAGGCCGTCCACGGCGATGGCGGCTGGTTTTGGCGTCATCGCCCAGCCCCAGTTCAAAATCGTGCCGGAGACGGTTTCACCCGGCGCCGGCGTATCGAGCGCGCCGAAGGGCTTCTTGGAGTTGAGATTGTCCACGGTGATGGTCTTGGATCCGAGCTTGAACTGATTGCCTTCCTCGTCGGTGGCAATCGCGTGGAGTTTGTAGACACCGTTGCCCTGCGGGCCGGTGACGGAACGCAAGCCGGTGGTCAGCATCAGATAGCCCCAACCGGCGCGATAGTTGGCCGGAGCGCCAGGGTTCAGCCCTTCCACATCAGTCCGCGAGCCGGGGACAAAGAAGGCATCGGCGATGTAGACGTAGCCGTTGGAGTGGACGGCCTCCGGCCCGACGGGATCACGCCAGAGCGTGACTGATTTGACGCCGACATCGTCGAGGGCCCAGCCGGTGACGGCGATGCTGCCGGCGATGCCGGTGGTGTTGTCCTCCGGGGTATCAAGGACGCCGAAGGGTACGGCAGTCGCGCCCGTGGCCAGGGTGTTGAGGAACACATGGACGTATAGCGGTGAGTTGGCCGCACCGGTGGCCGTGACGGTCACGGTGCCATCCATGAAGGAAGGCGCTGGAATTGCATTACTTTGCAGTCTGATCGTGAACCGCCCGTTTCCGGAGCCGGAGGCAGGCGTCGCCACCAGCCAACTCCGGTTGGTGGTGACGGACCAGTTGACGGCGCCGGCTCCGTTGACAGTGACGGAAATTTCCTGGGGCGCGGTGGTGGTGGCGCCGTTGCGGGTGGCGCCGATGTTGAGCGTGGTGCGGCCCAGGGTAATGGTGGGCAGCACCTGAAAGGCATGGTCAACTACCAGCGGCCATGGCGCGTAGGCCTGATTCACAACCGAGCCGGCGATGCTGAAGACGCCGTACACAAAGTAGGTCCCGTTGGGCACGGCCGCAACGTTCCAGACATAGGTGCCGGAAGCGGGATCCAACCCGGCGGCAATTGGAGTGCCGCCGAAGCCCGTGCCGGTTGTGTCGTAGAAGAGGGCGAGGCTGACGCCGGTAGCGCCCTGGGCGTTGTATGACCAGCGGACGGTGTAAGTGGAGGCCGCCCGCTCCAGAGCTGTCAACTTGATCGACTTAATCCAGAATTGGCGGGCATCGGGAAACTCGTGCGGATCCACCCGGAAATTGTCCACCAGGCCGGTCCAGCCGGTGCGGGAGGGGCTGCTGTCGGGATCGAGAGTCAGCGTCTTCATGTCGAGGTTGATCTTCTGAATCACGTTGGCACTGGCGAGGTGATTCAGAATGATGTCGTCGCTGACGTTTTCGCCGCTCTCCCCCTTGTTCTTCCAGACGACGCGGGCGATGGAGCCGGCGTTGATGTCGCGGTCGCCGGCAACGCCCATCTCAAGCGTGAGAATCCGGTAGCGGCTTGTGTCGATGCTCAAATCCATGCCACGCGTGTAGAACCAGAGCGGATAGGCGTAGGGATCCCCCCAGCCGGCCGTTGGGGCAGCGACGCTGGTCCCCCGCCAGACGCGAACGTTGCCGAGGGCATCGCCCTGCTCATTCTGCGCGGCCAGGTTGACGATCTGGGGGGAATTGATGTTCCGGGTGGTGTCGATGTCGCTGGCGGCGTTCATGTCCCAAGGGTTGCTGAGCTGTGTGGTGGCGAAGTCGTCAGAGCTGCCTTCGGGCGAGGGCGAGGTGAAGCTCAACAGGGGGATATCCTGAATCTGCCAGGAGCCGGAGGCGTAAGAGTAGGACGCCGCGGCGCCGGCCGGGCAGATGACGACATAGTAGGTGCCCTGGGGCAGGCCGCCGACGTAAAAAGCGAAACTGTTACCGGAGGTGGCGCGGGCGATCTGGCCCAGAAAGCCGTTCGACGAATTCGTGTCGTTGTCGAGAAAGATGTCCACGGCGCCGGAGCCGGTCCACTGGATGTTGCGGTAGAGCGCCGGAACGTCTTCCACCAGGCGGGCCCAATCCAGGGACAGATTGACACCAGCCAGGTTGAGAGGATCCACGCGCAGGGAGTCCACGTTGGCCGAGGTCCAGGACGAGCCCACGGCCACGCCGAGGGTCTGCATGTTCACCGAGTAGATCCACCATCCAGGCCATGTGAAGAACGCATTGGACGTGTTGATGCCCCCGGGCGGGACGTTGCCGGAGTAGATGGTGTTGTTGCTCCAGAGCACCTGCGCCTGGCCGGGCGTGGCGGTGGTGAGCCCGGCGCCGTTGAGGCTCATTCTCATGACCAGCCGCTTGTACTTGGAAGAGACGATGGGGAAGCGCTTGCCGGTCTTGCCGGTGTTGACGGCATAGGGGTTGCCTGTGTCCAGGAGCCAGAAGTTGGGATCGGCGTTGGCGGCGGTGGCCGAAAAGATCCCGCCGGCGAAGGAGATACCGCTGAGATTGACGTTTGGGGCATCAACGCCCAGCGTGTACCAGCCCATATCCGTCCGCTGGCTCATGTCCCACGGGTCCTGGAAGGCCCGGCTGGCGTAGTCATCGGCTGTGTGGATCACCTCCGGCGCAGCCGGGGCAACCGCGGCAACCTGGGCGGACAAGCAGGCCGCCACTAAGAAAACGCAGAGATTCAGGACTGGCATTCGCATGGCCATAGTCGTTCTTCCCTTCCTACATCGGCGGATCCCGCCCACGCCATTAGGCCCGTCATGAAATGAACGTTCCAACCGCTTGCTGACGCGCGCAGCTCAGAAACCGACCGCTTGCGGCTCAGAAACCGACCGCTTGCGGCTCGGAGCCCGACCGCTTGCGGCTCAGAAACCGACCGCCTGCGGCTCGGAAACCAACCGCTTGCGGCTCGGAAACCAACCGCTTGCGGCTCG
>JBBQLF010000381.1:0-5283 GCA_038327695.1 Bryobacterales bacterium | reverse complement strand
CATGGCGTCAGGAAATCTTGAGCCATCGGCAGCGGCCCTGCCGCAGATCCACAGTCCGATGCCAGTAGTCTCACTGCTCGGGATCAATCAGATTTCATCGAGATCAGGAGGTCTGACCTTCGGCAGTTTCATGACATCGGGCAGGCGGACGTCGTCGAAGTGGTCCAGTCCCGCGGAGGCGTGGCGGACACCAGGTGGCCGGTAAGCGCAGCAGATGGGACCGCCCCTGGGCAGCGCCTGGGATTTCGGGCCAGGCGGCTCCTTTCCCAGTGGACGTGCCAGCCGCTGAATGCGGCTTCGCCGTCGTTGCCAGTAGAGTATTAGAGCAGGATCCGGAACGTGTGCATCTTGGTGCTGCCGGTGTCGGATTCAGAAGGCAAAGCCGTGAGTATGCCATATTCGCCGGGCGCCAAGGGAGTCTGCAGGACCATCCGAAACATGTTGTCGCCCACCTTCTCCACCCCGAACGGCAGCGCGCCTTTCGCGACGCCGCTCTTCTGGTTCACCGGCCCGACGTTGAATTCCCGCACTCCTTTGCCGGGCTTCAGCGGAAGCAGAATGTAGGCGTTCACCGTGACGCCGCTGGGGGGGGCAAAGATGATCTCCATCGGATTGACGAGGAAGTTGCGGCTGCTTGGGCCGGCCACGGCGCCCTTGAGCTCCTTCTTGATGATGCCGGCGCTGGCTATGTTCTTCATGGCCCCGCCGGTCTTCCAATCGACTTCGTCAGTCAGGAGTTCGAAGTAATCAACGCCCTTCTTGTAGTAGAGTCCGGGGCCTGAGATGGCACTGCGCTGACTGGGAGCGCCGGCGTCGGCGGCAGCGGGGGCCCCGGCAGGTGCGTCGGACTTCCGCTTGGCCAGCATCGCCGTGAGGATCCTCTCCGAAACGCCAGCCGACTTCAACGTGACGAGGTCGTCGGCGCCAAGGACGTAGCTGCCCGGCTGCTGCTGGATCACACTGATAATCATGTCTTCGGAAATCCCCGACTTGACCAGCTTCATGACACCTTCGTTGTCAATCGGCGCCTGGCCCAGCAGGACGGAAGTCATGGCGAGAAGGATGAGGCCACAGAATCGGCCCAACCGCAAGAGGCTCCGCTTCGTTCGAACTGAAAATTTCTTCATGGCCGCACTCCAGCCCTTAGCTTAGCATTGAGATCCCAGCCTCTGCGTGCAGTGCCAGCCGGGGGTCCGGACAAACCGGGGCCACGGCGGCAAGCTGCACTCTGCGACACCTTCAGGGCGGGCGCTCCGGTGTTACGGTTCGCTGTGCGACTGCCCTTCTCCAGAGGGGAATGCACTCGGCGCAATATCCACCGTCACGCCGTGCACGGCCCCATCGCCGCTCAGGAAGAGCAGTTCGTGCCGGCCCAGGAAAGCCGGACCCAATTGCCAGTAGAAAGCCCCGCCGCCGTTGTCCAGGGTCGAGCCGGCCGGAAGGGAACGCAGTTCTCCGTTGATCACTTGCCAACCTGTCCAGTGTCCTTCGGGCAACGGAATGACCAGGCGTTCCAATTCCCTTGCCGTCATAAGATGAGGAACGGCACCGCGGGAAGGGCGGCGAACCGCAGACCGCAACCGGGTCGAATCCGGACCGTCGGCCAGCAGCGGCGGCGCAGGATCAGACTGCGCCCCGGCCACGCCGTTTTCGATCAGGAAGAAACGGCTTCCAACACCATCCTGGTTGTTGGCATCGTCCACCACGAACCAGCCGATGTTGTGCAAGCCGTTGGTATATTGAGTGGTATCGAGGACGAAATAGCCGCCCGCCCCACCGTTGCCCTGGCCGCCGCTGTTGCGATAGGCCGGGAATCCCGCAGCGATGTCCGGCCGGTAGTAGCCGTAGTTCACCATACCCACGTAGACGCCATCGATGCTGATCCAGATCCTGGCCGGTTGCAGCGGGATGAGGTTGGGCAAAGGCGTCAAAGCCCATCCGTAGTTAATGTAGGACGTTCCGGAGGCCGTCCCCCCGGGCGCAGGCGTGTCCAGCGCGCCGAACGGCTTGCTGGAATTGGCGTTGTCCACTGTGATCGTCTTGGATCCCAGATTGGTGACATTGCCCTCAATGTCGGTCGCGAATGCCCAAAGCCTGATGCGGCCGTTCCCCTGGGGGCCGCCGGGGTTGGGAATCCCGGTGGTCAGCATCAGGTAGCCCCAACCAGCACGGTATGCGAAGGGCAAGGTGGGATGGGCCGTTTCCACGTCGGGCCGGGCATTCGGGATGAAGACGGCGTCTGCGACGGGCACCAACCCGTTACTGCGCGTGGGTTCGCCACCGATTGGGTCCCGATAGAGTTCAACTTTGCTGACGAAGATGTCATCCAGAGCCCAGCCTGTCACGGCGATGCTGCCTGATACCGCCGTGGCGAGGTTGGTGGGTGTGTCGAAGGCGCCCAACGGCGCCGACGAGCCGGTGATCCGGGTTAGGTCAACCGGCAGCGTGACGGTCGCGTTGGCGGAACTGGGGGCCGCAATCGTAACGGTCGCAGTAGACACGCCGGACAGCGGCAGTGAGCCCGGCACGAGAGAGACAGTCAGGCGCGCCGGCCCCGTACCCGCGTTTGGCGTCACCTGGAGCCAGGGTTGGTTGGTGGATGCCGTCCAGGCCACCGGCCCCGCACCGGAGCAGGTGAGTACGACAGACTGGGGGGGCGACGCGAGGGCGCCGCTGCGCGCCCCGTAGTACAGGCGGGTTCGATCCAGAGACAACGTTATAGCGGACCGGTTGGCGGCAAAGTCAGCCGCCTGATTGGCCGCCAGCGCGACGAACGTGCGGCTGGCCGGCGTCAAAGTGTAACCGGGCAATACAGGTGTGACCACGTAGGTTCCGCCGGTGGCAAGACCGGCGAACGAATAGGTGCCAGAGCCATCCGTGGTCCGCGAGCCGCCCGGCCCGCCCACCAGAGAGATAGCTACGCCGGCCAGCGCGGCGCCGGCGCTGGTCACGCGACCCGAAATGATGTTGCCTTCCGGCCCACCCGCGGCCGTCCAGGAGCCACGCCATTGCCAGTCCGTCGACAGGCCTTGCGCGGCCGCCCGGACCCAGATCCTCTTGGCACCAGCGTAAGCTGGCGTGAAAGTGATCGACAGATTCACGGTCCACTCGTTGCCCGAACCGCTGGCCACGGAACCCGTCCCGTTCAACGCGCACTGGCTGTTGGCGGCTTTGCCGGCGCTACCCAACTGCACGGTGGCCCAACTGGTGCCGCTGTCGTCCGCCAGCGAAGCCCACGTGCCTGACGGGGAGGGCGACAAGGCGACGAGGCAGCTGTGGGCGCTACTGTTTTCGACGTTGCTGAAGTTCACATTCATGCCCGCCAGGCCGCTCAGGCCGCCGGGCGCGGACACGGCGACGCTGAAGACCTGCGCCAACCCGCGGCCCGCGTCGGGCGTCACTGATAAGATCGCTGGCGCCGCGTTCACCGTCCAGGTGCCCTGCACGATCCAGCCGGTCTCGTCAGCAGTGGTGCGCGCCTTCATCAAGATGGATTTTCGGCCCTGAAACGCCGTTTTAAAGCTCAAAGCGAGGTTGACAGTCAGGTTGGCGCCGGTCCCACCGGCCGTTGAACCCGCCGCGCTCCACCCGCATTGGCTGTTCTGTAACACCCCGCTCCCGCCCGGCGTCAACGGCCCGAGCCACGCCGTGTCACTGTCGTTGCGCAGGCTGACGCCACCGCTGGCGGCGTCATAGCGCAGGTAACAGGAGCTGGTTGTGGCCGTGGATGCGCTGAAGTTCACTTCCGCTGATTTCAGCAGCCGGTAATCGAACGAGTCGCGGAACACGAGCCCAAACGTCTGGCTGGCGCCGGCGCCGGAGGCTGGCGAGACCGAAACGGCCTGCGAGCGGGCCATCTGGGTGACTGTGTATGCCTGGCGGGCGATGAAGATCGCGCCTTGCCGTTCAGAAG
The DNA here is from genome assembly GCA_038327695.1 of Bryobacterales bacterium. Classification (GTDB taxonomy): domain Bacteria; phylum Acidobacteriota; class Terriglobia; order Bryobacterales; family Bryobacteraceae; genus Paludibaculum. Next base: position 1,370 of record JBBQLF010000381.1, on the reverse strand, counting down.
CCGTGGTATTCGGCTCCAGGGAGTAAGACACCGGGCCGTTGCCGGCGCCGGACCGGACGCCAGTCAGCGTGATCCAACTCGCGTTTGTGACAGCCTGCCACTGGCAGGACGGTGGTCCGGCGATGGAGATTGCCCCCGCCTCGCCCTCCGGACCATGTGTCTGCCCCTGCGGCGTGATGGTCGCACAGGGTGTATCGTAGGCAACCGTCACGGTGAGGCCGTTTGCGGTTGCGGCGCCGACTGCCAGAGAGAGAGTCGAGTAGGGATCCGCCCAGCTACGCCCTGACTGTAACGCAGCGTCACTGAAGTCACCCGGCGTGGAAGCGGGCGTGAAGTCGATCAACTCCGATCGACGTCCGGCAGCCTTGTCGGCGGCATCTTCGTAGTGGATGGTGGCACCCGTGAAAGCCGGGGGTGGGACCGTAGCATCAGGGCCCACGGGTTGCCTGTACTCCAACCAGAGCCACTGGTTGGCGTGTTGTCCGCCGCGACGCACGCGCAGAGCCTGCGCCGAAGCCGACGCGGGTGCGAGCGGCCGGATCAGAAAGGCGCCGGGTTGCTCCACCTGTTGCACGTTGGCCGCTGTAGGGAACCACCCCAGCAGTTGCTTGTGCGGCGCGGCCCAGTGCCCGAGACTGGCCCCCATGTTGGAGAAGCGATCCCCGTACTCCGTGTGGGCCCCATCCAAGCCGGGCGGACCGAGCGTCGCTTCGCCGTAGCCCAATGAGCGGGCGTGTTCCAGGCCCAGGCCATGCCCCCCTTCGTGCACGGCCACCTGGGCGAAGTAGCCGGCCGGCCAGCCAGCCTCCGTCTTCAGCCAGCTGACGGAGGCCCGGAAGTCACCATCGCCGGGTGAGGTCTGCGCGGAGCAGCCCACGGTGGACAAGGCGCTCCACTGGCAGGAACCGGTCGATGGCATGACGATGAACACACGGCAGTAGCTTCGGAAGTCGACAGCCGAATCCGCCGCATGGATCGCGGCGGCCTTAATCTCGTCGATCTGGTCGCAAGTGTAGTTCGCGCCGAGCCGGAACGGTCCGAACACGTCGCCCGACGCCGAGGCCTTGCCATAGGAATAGGCCTGCCAGGCCGAGTTCAACGAGAGCCCTGATCCGAAAAACGCTTCCCGGGCGGAAGCGGCGGTCACATTGAATGGCAGCGGCGTCGAGGGGAAGTCCACCAGAAGGACGACAGTCTTCTGTTCGCCAGTCGTGGCGCAAGTCGCGGCTGGGTTCGCGGATTGGCCCGGTGCCAGATTCGTGGCGGAGGCCGCCAGAATCCGTCCTCTGAGTGCCACACCCTCAATCCGCACACTCCAGCCACCCGCCACCGGATGAGGGACAGGCCAGTGCACCTCCCAGACCCGGTCC
>JBBQLF010000380.1:0-5288 GCA_038327695.1 Bryobacterales bacterium | reverse complement strand
GTTGTAGCTGACGGCGGCGGGCAGACGGTTGGCGTAATAGTTGGCCAGGCCGGCGAGGATTCGCAGATCCGTCACCGTGGTCCGGAACTCCTTGCCGGGCGCTAAACCGATGGCTTTCTCGGCCTCGGCGACGGACTTGAGGATCTCAGCCGAGGCGCGGGCGAACCAGGCGGCGGTTTCGGCCGGGCGGCGCATGGCGGTCTGTCCGCCGGAGAGAAGGCGGCGGGCCTCGTCGCGGGGATTCATGAATTGCTGGGTGTCGCTGCCCTGGAGATCGGCGAACTTCGGGAGGCTGTCCTGGCGCATCATCTCGGCCCAGCCCCGGGTGGTGGGGAAGTAGTTGTAGCGATAGGCGGCGGCGACGATGCGCGGCAGGACTTGGCTGGCCAGGCGGAGGCCGTTGATGAGGTGGGGCGCGGCGGCCGGGTTGAAGCGGCGGGTGAACTCGTGCTCCCAGGTATCGGGCGGGCAATCGGGATTGTAGGAGACGCGGCCCCAGAGACGGTAGAAGTGCCAGTAGCGCTCGAACGGATAGTCGTAGAAGCGGTAGGCGGGTTGGAGGATGTCTTCGGGAGCCTCGTCGTGGGGCGAGCCGAGCATCCTGGTGGCGAGCATCTCGTTGATCTCAATGCTGCCGCTGGCGTAGATGCGCGTGCTGGCGGCGAAGCGGCGGACGTAGTCCGGGTCGCCCCAGAGCAGCAGGCGCGTGGTGCCGCCGCTCCATAGCTGCCAGGTCATCTGATAGCGCTGGGGATACTGAAGCATGTCGGCGTAGCCGTGGCGGCGGTCCTGTTGGTTCTGGCGGTTGACGTGGGTGGGGTGGAAGGGGAGGCCCATCTGCTCCATCCAGTACTTGGTGTTGACGCGGGCGCGGAGCCCCTGGTTGAGGGCGTCATCGATGACGGAGTCCGGCAGGCCCTTGGCGCGGAGGTCGATCTGCAGGTCCGGGCGGCGCTGCTTGATGAGAGCGAAGACCTCGTGCCAGAAGGAGGCCATCTCGGAGGGCTTGAGGCCGGACTCGTCGTGCATGCGGAACTGGATGGCATCAATGGCTGGGAAGACCTCGAGGAAGCGGCGGAGCGCGGCCTTGGTGTAGGGGGCGAGGTTGGCGGCGTCGACGCCGGTGACCAGATGGGGCAGGGCCTTGCCGGCGTTGTCTGAGGCGCCTTTGATGCCGCCGCCCTGGACGCCGCCGCGGTAGATGTGGTCCCAGATGGCGGCGGTGACGCGGATGCCGCGCTCATGGGCGATGCGGATCATCGTGCGAAAGGATTCCGCGTTGCGCTGCTGGGCGGCGGCGGAGAGGCCGGTGAGGCGGACGCCGGGGAAGCCGGGCGTATCGAAGAAGAAGGGATAGAGCGGGGCCATGAAGCCGCCGTTTTCGTAGCCGAAGATGACGACGAAGGAGTTGATGCGGCTGGCGGCGAGCATGTCGAAGTAGCGCTCCCAATGGCGGGGATCGTGGAGGCGCTGCTCGAACAGGGCGCGCTGCATGGTGTACATGGAGATGGCGCGATCAGCGATGGCGGGGCTTTCGGAGGTATCGCGCACGAAGCGGAGCGGATCACCGGAGCCGGCGGCCCAGCCTATGCGCTCAGCCGTATCGAGGGCGGCATACATGAGGCCGGTGGCATCAGAGCCGCAGAGGATGAGCGCGGGCTTGCCCTGCTGAGTGGTCCTGGTGATGGAGAGGGCTTCGGGTCCGGCGGGGAGCGGCTGCGGGCACTCGCGGCCGGTAGCTGTGACGAGGGCCACGCCCGGCGGAATCACCTTTTTCAAGCGATCCAGGCCGTAATCAGAAGGAGTGAGGAGGAGTGCGAGTAGGATGCTGAACATCAGCACGATACTATAACAACGGGCGGCCTGAGGCATCGTGAGCGGATAGAATGAGATTGACCAGGAGATATCGAATGAGAATATTGATCGCCATCATTGCGGCCGGGACGGTGTTCGGCCAGCAGAGTCCGAGCGCACCACCGAAGGCGGCCCAGGAACACGCCGGGGACGACGTCCGCGGCTACAGCGACACGCCGCAGATTACCGGCCAGAAGTGGAAGGTGCATGACCTGGAGCGCCCGCGGCCGCAGAAGGTCACGCCCGGCCCGCTGGTCCCGCAGGCTCCGCCTTCGGACGCCATCGTGCTGTTCGACGGCAAGGATCTGTCCCAATGGGTGCAGGTGGCGCGCGGCGGTGTGACGTCGGAGCCGAAGTGGAAGGTGGAGAACGGCGCCATCGAGATATTGCCGCGAACGGGGCGGTTGCGGACCAAGGAGCAGTTCGGCGACTGCCAGTTGCACGTGGAGTGGCAGATCCCGCTGGAAGCCAAGGGCAACGGCCAGAGCATCGGCAACAGCGGGGTGGAGTTCATGGGGCGGTACGAGATCCAGGTGCTGGAGTCGTCCGAACATCTGACGTACGCAGACGGCGGGGCGGGCGCCATCTACGGTGTGTGGCCGCCGCTGGTGAATCCGGCGCGGCGGCAGGGCGAGTGGAACGCCTACGATATCTTCTTCTCGGCGCCGCGCTGGGAGGGCGACAAGCTGGTGAAGCCGGCGACGGTGACGGTGCTGTTCAACGGCGTGCTGGTGCAGAACAACAAGGAGTTTCTGGGCACGACGATCTGGCGGAAGGTGGGCACCTATACGAAGCATCCGGCCGAGCAGCCGTTGACGCTCCAGGACCACAACCAGCCTGTGCGATACCGCAACATCTGGATTCGCCGGCTGAGCGCGGAGTAGGCTCAGGGCCCGTCAGAAAATAGCCATACCCACCGCTTGCGGATGCGGGCGGCTCAGAACTCGATTCCGGGCCGCGCGCGTTAGCAGGCCAGCGTGACGAGTCCTAAGCTTTTGACTTGGGTGCGACGAAATCGGGCGGCAGCTGCGCGCCGTCGCCGAAGAAATACTCGTCCATCTGCTTGAGCAGAAACTCCTGGGCTTCCCGGTTGCCCAGGTTGAGACGGTACTCGTTCATGAGCATCTTCATGTGCTCGACCCAAAGCTTCCAAGCCTCCTTGGAGACGTTGTCGAAGATCTTCTGCCCCATCGGGTGATTGTCAAAGGGCGGCTCGTCCAGGCCGGCCATCTCTTTGCCGAACTTGACGCACATGACTTTGCGTTTGCCGGTCTCATCCTCGCGAATCGGGGGCATACCGCCGCCACATCCCATGTTGTAGTCTCCTTTGATTTCAGCTTAGCTTAACGGCCGGAAGCGCGTTCCGTCCAGGCGCAAACGGCTTGCACATCGGCGGGCGAAAGGCTGGCGCCGGGGTGCAGGATCAGATAGTTCTTCAGCGGCATTCCGGCGGTGCGGACTTCCTTGCAGATGTCCTTGAACGACGTCGCGTCGTCCCAATTGTCCAGATTCATCTTCAACCGGCCTTCGTTGACGTGTTGCGTGAGCAGCCAGGAAATGGGGGCGAGTTCGCTGTACCAGGGCCAGTGCGTGCGATTGGAGTGGCAATCGAGGCAGGCGCGGTCGAAGATGGCCCGGACGTTGGCCGGCACGTCCACCTGGGCCGCCAGGGTGTTGGCGGGCACCACTGGAGGATTCGTCCTGGCCGGACGGATCAATTGGATGGCGGCCAGGAGCAGAGCCAGGACGAGCAGGGCCCGGCGAGCGAGTTTTGGGTTCACGGGCATGGCGGGTCAGACTCCGCGGGCCAGGAGCGCGCCCCAGTTGAAGCCCGCGCCAAAGGCGGCGAAGATGACCGGCTCGCCAGGCTCAAATCCGAACTCCCGGGACCATTCGGCGGCGGCGATCAACATGGACGCAGAGGACGTGTTGCCATACTTGCGAATGTTGGAGAAGAACTTGGCGCTGGGGACGCCGAGAGCGTCGGCCACGCGATCGATCAGGTTCTGGTTGGCCTGATGCATGAGAAAGGTGAGGACGTCGGGCGGGTCAATGGAGTAGCGGTCGAGCAGGGAGCGAATGGCGGCGGGGATCTTGCGCGAAGCCTGAAGGATGACGCTGCGGCCGTTCATCTTGATGGGCCGGTCGCACTCCAGAGTCAGATCCTCGCTGAAGTTGCCGTCTGTGTTGAGGACGGAATCGACGATTTCGGCTTTGCCGCTGTCGGCGGTGATCAGGCAAGCGCCGGCGCCATCGCCGAACAGCACGGCGACGCCGCGCTCCCGGGGCTCCCGGGCGACGATGCGCGACATCTTCTCGGCGCCGATGACCAGGATGGGACCCAACTGGGCGGCCAGCCTGGCGGCGAGGGAGATGCCGAACAACGAACCAGCGCTGGCCATGGTGAGATCGAGCGCCGGGACACCGGCGGCGCCCATCTTCTGAGCGGCCGAACAGGCGGGACCGGGAAAGGTGCGCTCGCCGGAGCCGCTGGCCACCATCACCATGCCAAGGTCCTTGGCCTGCATGCCGGCCCGCTGGAGACAGTCATTGCCGGCGCGCGCGGCGAGGTCCGCCACCATGTCTTCGTCCGTGGCGAAGCGCCGTTCTTCAATGCCGGAGACGTTCTTAACCCAGGTGGAATCGGCGCCCACCCAGGAGCCCGCCTCCTCACTGGTGACCGCGCGTATGGGCAACCAGCAGCCAAATTCCTTGATAAATGCCATGTGTCAGCTCAGTTTCTGGAATCCAGGTACTCTTCGATGCGTTCGACGGAGTCAAACTTGCGGGGATTGAGATCGGAGTCAGGGACCTGGATGGAGAACTCTTTCTCCATGGCGCTGATCAGATCAGGCAGTCCGAAGGAGTCCAACAGTCCCGAGTCAAACAGGGACTCGTCCGCGGCGGGCACGGTGTCCTGCTTGGAGACGCTCTTAATAATCTCAATGAGTCTTGCTCGACGGTCCATATTCATTACTTCCTAACAGTTGACGCCGCACGGATTGGAAGATCCCGTACTGGCCCATGATCAGTTCGAACAGCGAATCGCCGACCAGACGATAACCCGGCGACGTGAGGTGCACGTAGTCCCGTTGTGCGAGTCCGGCCTGTACCCATTGTTTCATGGATCCGCGTCCGCCCATGGCGGCCCTCAGATTCCAGAAGGCGCAACCGGTGGCGAGGGCGGCGGCGCGCTGGGCCTGGACGATCCGTTCGAGGCCTTCGGCGGGCAGGAGGCGGCGGCGGGTGCTGAGCACCTGATCGGGGGCGCCGACGATGAGAATGGACGAGGCGGGCGAGGCCTCGCGGATCAGGCGCACGACGCGGGCCAGCGTTTCGGCGTAAGACTCGGCCGTCCAGTCGGCGCGGCGTGCTTCATTGGTGCCATAGGCGAGCAGGACCAGCGCCGGGGCGGAGCGCTCCAGGTGGCTCTT
>JBBQLF010000379.1:0-5300 GCA_038327695.1 Bryobacterales bacterium | reverse complement strand
GACCAGCCCGTCCGGGCCGATCAGGCTCCCGCCGCTCGTGGCGATGAGCTCGTCTATAAGTTCTTTTCTGATTGTCATTTGGTTCTCCTATGGTCGTACTTGCCGGAGAACCGCGTTTACACAATCCTTTTTACACCCTCGACCGTTGACCTGCCCGCCCTTGCCGTGACGGCCCTCGAGCGCCACCGCATTCTGCAAGCTGAGGAACGCACGTTAGCCGGTGACCAGTGGGAGGAGAAGGGCTTTGTCTTCACCTCAGGCAAAGGCGCACCGATCAACACTGCCAACGCCCTGAACCTATTTCCCGATATCTGCCGGGAGGCCTGCCTGCCCGAGATTCGATTCTATGATCTGCGCCACTGGCACGCTGCCTTGCTCATTCACGAAGGCGTGCACGCCAAGAAGATCGCTGAACGGCTCGGCCACTCGTCGAACAAGCTCACGATGGACACGTACGGCCACCTTTTCGAGGGAAGCGGCCGCGAGTCCGCGGAGCGGATGGATCGGCTATTCGGCCAGCCGGGGCAGAATCCGGGAGCGGAGCCGGCGGAGAAGAGAGAACCAGCCAGGCAGAAGGTGGTCGTGATTACGCGACGGCGCGCCGTTTGAGGCAGATGCTGTAAAAACGGCTGTAAAAGCTACCAGCGCGACCGGCGTGGCGTTTCTAAGTCGTTGAAAAAAGATGGAGCCACCCGCCGGGATCGAACCGGCGACCTGCTGATTACGAATCAGCCGCTCTACCAGCTGAGCTAGGGTGGCCCGCTTCTTCACATTCTACCACCGGGGTGCCCGGTTTCTCAATCAAACCATCCTGCCCCGGCGATTCCGCAACCAAGCGAGGGAATGCAGTCCAAGTACAAGAAAACTTGGGAGGTGGCGGCTGGGAAGTCGGCTGAGGAGATTCCGAATGAGCGCGGCGGAACCGAGAATGTAAAAAGGGGCTGTAGGGCGTGGCTGGTCAATCCGTCGGCAGGTGGCGGGAGGATACTTGGCGGGGGCCTTGCGATTAGTCAGGCAGTGGGTTCATGACGACAGGGCGGCGGGAATCAGGTCGCGATAGATTTCGGCTTGATTTTCGATATCCCAACGCCGGTGTCCAAAGGCGGCGACGCGGGCGACGGGTACCGAGGCTTGGGGCAGTGTGGTCGCCCAGATCCACTCGCTGGACATCGACTCTTCTTTCTGACTCAGTTGCCGCCGCACCGAGTGGGTTCCCAGTGAGCGAACGACGCGCACGGGAGTGTGGATTTCAGGCCAAGACTGCAAATCCGGGAAGTCCCACCATTGGCATTGGCGAGAGCGATAGGACCCGTCGGTAGGAGTAACGGCACGGAATAAGCCGGCCGCGTCCTGATAGAGATTGCGCCGTTCGTCCTTGCCCACCGTCAGCACAAACTTACGATGGGCTCCCAGACAGTTAAAGAAAGGCGCGGTTGCATAGAGAGCGTCGGCCAGCACCAGATCGAAGGCATGAGGTGGACCCCAAGTGTTGGACAACTTCTGGCCGTCGTTTGAGTCCATTCCAGCTCGGAGACTTCCTCGATCAACTGCTGCATGGCTCGATAGCCGCTGACGGCTTGACGGACGCGCTCCTGCCAATCCTTGGGGATGCAGAGTTGGCGGAGTTTCCCCTGCTGGCTTTGGACGAGGCAGAGAGAGTGATGCAACTCACCGCTGGCGCAATGGCAGGAAGGTTTGCCGCACTTGCTGGCACGCTCGGAGAGACTGCCGCGGAGAATCCAGTTGCCGGAAGCGAGTTGGGCGATACGGGAACGGAAATTCCGCTCGGCGGCGGAGAGCTTAGCGCGGTTGAGGCGTCGCTCATGACTTGTACTGTTATAAAATACAAGACACAGACACAAAAGTAAGCACCAAGCACAAAGCGAATTTGCTCTGCACTGCCAGTCGAGCACCAACACGCCCGGAATCAATCGTCTGGGCGCTCAATCATCTCGTGGTTGCGGAATCGCTGGGTAGAAGGTGGTTCCAACGCGAGCATCCGCGCCAGCTTGGACATAGACTAACGGTGATGGACCACCCACGCTATCTCATCCCCCTGCTCGCGCTGCTTCTCGGTTCGTGCGGCAATCCACCGTCCGCCGAAGACGCGCGCCAGTTCGCACTAGAAGCCGAAACCCAACTGCTGGCACTCTCCAACGAGGCCGGCGCAGCCGCCTGGGTCCAGGCCAACTTCATCACCGAGGACACAGAGGCGCTCTCCGCCAAGGCCAACGAGCGCTTCATCAAAGCGCAGGTGAGCTTCGCCAAACAGGCCGCGCGTTTCGACAAGCTCACGTTGCCCGATGACCTGCGCCGCAAGCTTCTGCTGCTCAAGCTCTCGCTCACACTGCCCGCCCCGGCCGACCCCGCCGAATCCGCCGAGGTCACGCGCCTCGCCGCCGGCCTGGAGGCCACCTACGGGCGCGGCAAGTACTGCCCCGGCGGCGATCCATCCAAGTGCATGAATATCGACGAGGTCACCAAGATCATGGCCTCCAGCCGCGATCCCAAGCAGTTGCTCGCCGTCTGGAACGGCTGGCACACCATCGCGCCGCCGATGAAGAAGGATTTTGCCCGGCTGGTGGAGCTCTCCAATAAGGGCGCGAAGGAACTTGGTTTCGCCGACACCGGCGCCCTGTGGCGTTCGCAGTATGACATGGCTCCGGACGACTTCGCCAAAGAGCTGGACCGCCTCTGGGAACAGGTGAAACCCCTCTATGTCCAACTCCACGCCTACGCTCGCTGGAAGCTGCGGGCCCACTACGGCGCCGGCGCCGTGCCGGAGTCCGGCCCCATCCCCGCACACCTGCTGGGCAACATCTGGGCGCAGCAGTGGAACAACCTCTACCCCGTGCTGGCGCCGAGAGACGCGGGCGCCGGCTACGATCTCGACCAGATTCTCAAGCAGCGCAAAACCACTGCCCTCGACATGGTCAAGTACGGCGAGGGCTTCTTCAGCTCGCTCGGCTTTGCCCCTCTACCGAAAACATTTTGGGAGCGCTCGCTCTTCACCCGGCCCCGCGACCGCGAAGTGGTCTGCCACGCCAGTGCCTGGGACATCGACAACGTCAACGATCTGCGTATCAAGATGTGTATCGGCATCACGGCCGAGGACTTCAACGTCGTCCACCACGAGCTCGGCCACAACTACTACCAGCGCGCCTACAATCAACAGCCCTTCCTGTTCCGCAACTCGGCCAACGACGGTTTCCATGAAGCCGTAGGCGACACCATCGCCCTGTCACTCACGCCCGGCTATCTCGTCAAGCTGGGCCTCATTCAGAAGGCGCCTGATCAATCCAAGGACCTCGGCCTGCTGCTGAAAAGCGCGCTCGATAAGGTCGCCTTCCTGCCCTTCGGCCTTCTGATCGATCAATGGCGCTGGAAGGTCTACTCCGGCCAGATCACGCCGGAGCAGTACAACCAGGCCTGGTGGGCGCTGCGCCTGAAGTACCAGGGCATCGCCCCGCCAACGGCCCGCGGCGAGGATTTCTTCGATGCCGGCGCCAAGTACCACGTCCCGGCCAACGTGCCCTACACGCGCTACTTCCTGGCCCATCTGCTCCAGTTCCAGTTCCACAAGGCGTTGAGCGAAACCGCAGGCTGCCAGGACCCCATCCACCGCTGTTCCATCTATCAGAACAAAGACGCCGGGAAGCGCCTGAACGAAGCGCTCGCCCTCGGCGCCAGCAAGCCTTGGCCGGACGCATTGGAGAAGCTCGCCGGCACGCGGCAGATGGACGGCGGGGCCGTGCGCGCCTACTTTGCGCCGCTGGAGAAGTGGCTCATCGAACAGAACAAAGGAAAACCCGTAGGCTGGTAACAATGAAACGCAGAACCTTCCTGGCCACACCCGCCTTGACCGCCGCTGGCGCCCAGATCGGATCGCCCAACACGAGACTCGGCGTCGCCCTGATCGGCTGCGGCGGCATGGGCCGCGCGGACTTGGTCGATTTTCAGAAGCAACCTGAAGTGGAGATCCGTGGGCTGTGCGACGTGTACCGCCCTAATGCCGAAGCCGCCGCCAAACTCGTCACCGGCCGGGCGCCGGAGATCGTCAACGACTATCGCCGGCTGCTGGACCGCAAGGACATCGACGCGGTGATCGTCGCCACGCCGGACCACTGGCATCCGCTCATCACCGTCCAAGCCTGCGCCGCCGGCAAGGACGTCTACGTCGAGAAGCCCATCTCGCACAACGTGCGCGAGGGGCGCCTGATGGTGGAAGCGGCACGCCGCCACAAGCGCGTGGTGCAGGTGGGCATTCAGCAGCGCTCTGGCGCCCACTTCCAGCGCGCCGTCCAGGCTGTGCAGGAAGGCCGCATCGGTAAGGTCTACTTTGCGCAGTGCTGGAACCACAACTACTCGTCATCGAACACGGGCATGGGCAACCCGCCCGGCGCGCCCGTGCCCGAAGGGCTCGATTGGGACCTCTGGCTCGGCCCCGCCCCGAAGATCCCTTACAACCCGGCGCGCCGCAACTTCCGTGCCTTCTGGGACTATGCCGGCGGCGAGCTCACCAACTGGTGCGTCCACCTGATCGACATCGTTCATTGGGCCTGCCGCGTGGACACGCCGCTTTCTGTCTGCAGCTCCGGAGGCAAGTGGTTCTATCAGGACGTCCGGGATTGTGCGGACACGCAGGAGGTGGTCTGGGAGTACCCCGGCAATCTCCTGGTGCGCTACTCCACCATGGTCCACAACAGCTATGGACCCAACGGGCACCCCGGCCACAAGAGCTTCGGCAGCTACGGGGTTTTGCTGCAAGGCACCAAGGGCACTCTGTTCGTCGACCGGGCCGGCTACGAGATCATCCCTCAGATGGCGGCGCACGCCGAAAAGGTCACAGCCGGCTCGCGCGACGCCTACGACGATCTGGTCGGCTTCGGCCAGTTCTACACCGGCCTGACCACGCCTGAGAGGGGCGCTACGTCGTTCCAGCACCAGCCCCACGTCCGGAACTTCCTGGACTGCGTGAAAACGCGTGAGAAGCCCGTGGGTGACATAGAAACGGGCCACCGCAGCACGGCCACCTGCCTCATCGGCAACATTGCGCTGCGCACCGGAGAAAAGCTGCAGTGGGACGGCGTCACCGAGCAGTTCACCAACAGCGCGCGCGCCAACGAAATGCTGCGCCGCGAGTACCGCAGGCCCTGGGCGCTGCCTGGCCTGTAGGGCTCCTTCCCGCAATTCGTGAAACAGCCCGCCAACCCCGAAGGATCAGCGGGCTTTTCATCACTTAGCGAAACTACTTCTTAGTAGTCCATCTCCGGGCCGTGGCCGCCGCCCTGCATCGGGGC
>JBBQLF010000378.1:0-5353 GCA_038327695.1 Bryobacterales bacterium | reverse complement strand
TCGCGTCGAACACGGCCATTGACTTTCTCCGTCGGCAAGGGCGCACACAATTCACTGAGATCGATGAGACGGCCGATCCGTTGCCCACCGCGCCGGAACGGAGCCCGTTGGCGCTGCTGCTCCGGAGTGAACACCAGGATTATTTGCAGGAAGGGTTGAACCGGCTGACTCCGCGGGAGCGGGAGGCGCTGATTCTGCGGGATGTGGAAGATCTGCCGGCCGAGGAAGTCGCGCGGCGGCTGAACTGCGGCAAAGCGACGGTGCGTTCCCACATCGCCAATGCGCGGACCAAGTTCAGAAAGTATCTGGAGAGGAGAAAACCGTGATGAAACACCCCGCTCCAGACGTGTTGGCGCTTTATGCGGGCAGGGATCTGAACCTGTGGACCATGATTCGAACCGCCGCCCACGTGTACCGTTGCGCGCAGTGCGCCGGCCAGGCGCGCTCGCTGGGCCACGCCCGGGCCCAGTTGAAGGCTGAGGCGATGGAGATGCCGGCCGGTCTGAATTGGGACGAGATGGCGGCCGAGATGCGAGCCAACATCCGTCTGGGGCTGACGGCCGGTGCGATTGTAGCCGAAACGCCGGAAAGCCATTTCTCGCCGCGCGAACCGTGGCCGTGGCAGTTGGGCGTGGTGATGGCGTCCGTGGCGTTGGTGGCGGTGCTGAGCTGGATTCTACCCGCACCACCGGCAGACCACACCTTCCAGCGCGCGGCGGCTGCGCCGGTATTTTTGGAAACACAGGCCGGCGGTTTGGCGCTACAGGATCATGGCTCGGCGCTGACGCTGTTGAGCCCGGAAAAAACGGCCGCGACCACCACCGTCAGTTGGGACGGCGGCGCGCGGGCGAGCTATGTCGATCCGGAAACGGGCCAGGTGACAATTCATCATGTTTCCGCGCAATAGCATCTGTCTGCTGGTGACCGCGGCGGCGGCCCTGCTCGCGCAGGGGCCTGATCTGCCGCTGGATCCCAGAACTTCCTTCAAGGTCAATCTGCCGGGCGAAGGACCCTTGGCGCTGGTCTCGGCCGATTGGGGCCAATCCCGGGCAACGGCCCGCGGCGGGGCGCTGGTGGTGGACCTGCATTCCACTCTGACGCTCAAGAACACATCGCCGCGGCGGGTCCGGGGCGTCTCGCTCCTTGTGCTGGCACAGGAAGTGACGCCAGGTGGCAAAGCGTCGGTCACCGTGCCGAGTCTGGATGTGGCACCGGGCGAAACATTCCCCGTCCGCGTGGATCTGCGCCTGATGCGGCCTCTGGCACAGGGTGCGGGCGCGCTGGTGGAAGTGGGGCTCGACGGAGTCCTGTTTGAGGATCTGGTCTTCTACGGACCGAACCGCCTGCAGGCCAGGCGGGCGATGGTGGCTTGGGAGATGGAGGCGCGGCGGGACCGGAAAGCGATGCTGGCGCTGCTGGAGGCCGGCGGCCGGGAAGCCCTGCAGAAGAAGTTGCTGGCCGTGCTCGCGCGGGCCTCAGAGCAGTCCGGCGGGATGCAGATGGCGCGGACCGTGCCATCCACCAACGTAGAAGCCGGGCGGCCCCTGGAGTTTGCGTTCCTGCAGATGCCGGAGTCTCCGGTGGATCTGCTGTCTGGTTCGGCCCAATTGGATGGCACCGAGGCGCGGTCGCCGCGTGTGGAAGTACAGAACCGCTCCAAGCGGGCCGTGCGCTATATCGAACTGGGCTGGCTGGCGCGGGATACGCAGGGACGGGAGTTTGCCGGCGGCACTCTGCCGGCCGAACTCAGCCTTCCCTCGGGCCAGAGGACCACCATTCGCAAAGAGAACACCCTGCGGTTTTCACGCGCCGTGGCAGGCTTGACGGCCTACCCGGCGGCGGTGGAGTTTGCCGATGGCGAAATGTGGGTACCACCGGCGGCAGCGGCGCTGCCCAGTTCCGGCGAAGCCCAGCGCCTGGCCGAGATTTACCGCCGCAAGGGCCTGGACGCGGTGGTCCAGCAGTTGCGCTCAATGCGTTAAGATCACAGTCAATGGACTCAGCCACGATGATTGGACGGGCGCCGGAACGCCTCTCGATTGATGAACGCGGCGCACTCGCCGGCAAATGGGTAGCGCTGGAGATCTACACTCCGGCCACGCTTCCGTTGAAGCGCATTGCCGCCATCGGGGCCTCGGTGGTGGATTGCGTAGCGGAGTTGCAGCAGCAGGGACTGGACCCGCGCATTTTCGAGTTTGTCATGATACGGGCGTGAAATCGTCGCGACGCCATTTCCTGCTCTCCCTGGCGGCGGCTCAGGAGCCGGTGTTCCGGTCCGGCGTCAACGTCGTCAGCCTGCTGGCTGCAGTGCAGACCCGGCAGGGCGCCATCGTGCCGGACCTGAACAAAGACGACTTCACCCTGCTGGAGAACGGCCGCCCGCAGACCATTCAATACTTCTCCCGCGAAACCGATCTGCCACTCACGCTCGGCCTCATGATCGACACCAGCGGCAGCCAGGAGAGGGTGCTCCAGGCCGAGCGGGCGGCCAGCTTCCGCTTCCTGGACAGCGTCTTGCGCGAGGGCAAAGACCAGGTCTTCATCACGCAGTTCGACGTCGGCGTGTATGTGCGCCAGAAGCTGACGTCCTCCCGGCGGGAGTTGGAAGAGTCCCTCTCGCTGGTGGACACCCAGACACGCAAAGAACTGCAGCAATTCGGCGCCGGCACTCGGCTCTACGATGCGGTGGTGAAGGTATCCCGCGAGATTGTCCGGCCGCTGGGCGGACGCAAGGCGCTCATCCTTCTGACCGATGGCGAGGATGTGGGCAGCGATGCGATGCTCGCCACGGCCATTGAAGCGGCGCAACGGGCCGACACCCTCATCTACTCCATCCTGTTCTCCGACGGCGTGGGCGGCGGCGGCGGCAGCGGCGTGCTCCAGCGGATGTCCCGGGAGACCGGCGGGCGGTACCTGGAGGTATCCAAGAAGCTCGCCATTCAGCAGGTCTTTGACCTGATCCAGGAGGAGTTGCGGAGCCAGTACAGCCTGGGGTACGTGTCCGATACGCCGGCCGTGGCGCCGGAGTTCCGGCGGATCCAGCTCGGCGTCAAAACCAAGGGTCTGGTAGTTCGGGCCCGGGATCGTTACTGGGCCCGGCCTTGACCGGTGTCACCGGGCAGGCGCCCGCGGCAAAGGGACAGTACTGGCAGCGGGCGGCTTCGCGGATCGGAAACTCCCCGGCCGCTTCGGCTTGCTGGAATCGGCCGAGCGTGTCCAGCACCGGCACGGCCAGGTCCACCCGGTGTGGTTCGGCGGTGCGCAGTGGGAACAGCCAGGCCTCTCTGGGCGGACGGCCCGTGAGTTTCTCCAGCGCCAGCGCGTAGAGGCGGAGCTGGAGTTCATAGGCCGCTGTGCGCTCGGCCGGGAAGAACCGATCCGTCTTGTAGTCCACCAGGATCGCGCCGCCGGGTTCAGCCCACCAGAGATCGATCTGGCCGCGCAGGAGCGTGCCGTCGAGCGAGACCAGGAAGTCGAATTCGTATTCGGCGTGGCTGGCTGCGGCGGCGCGGCGGCCCAACTCGCTGTCCAGGAACGCCCGGGCCAGCGCGCGCGCTTCCGGTGAGGCATCCGAACGCATGCGGCCCAGCAGTTCATGCACCTCGGTGCCGAGCGACAGCGCACCGGTGCCGGCTCCCGCCTCGGCCAGCGGTTTGGGCCAGCGCAGCAGCGTTTCCAGAAGATAACGGCGCGGACAATCGGCCCACACGGAGACGGCCGTCACGGCCACACCGGCGCTGGCTTGCCCTTCTTCGGTGCCGGGCACAATCTCGAACAGTTCCGGGGCGCGGGTAGCCAGCTCAGGCGGAGGGAGGAGATCCGGCGCGCCGCTGTAAGTGGTGATGGCCAGGTCCGGTCCCAGGGCGCGTTCGATCTGCGCCGCCCAGTACCGGGGCGTCCTGGCGCCGTCCTTCCACGAGAGGATCAGCCGCTCCTCGGCGCGGGTCATGGCGACGTACAGGAGCCGATCCTCTTCCTCCCGCTCCCGTTCGGACTGGTAGGACTGGCAGGCGGTCATCACCGGGTCGGGCAGGCGCTCGGCCGTACCTGGCGCGAACCACTTCAAACCGAGCCCCGTGGCCTCGGACCAGCAGATGGGCTCCGGCGCGCCGCTGGGCTCACGGTGGAGCGAGGCGACGGCCACGACGGGAAACTCCAGCCCCTTGGCTGAGTGGATCGTCAACACCTGAACCGCGTCGGCGGATTCCACTTCCGGCGCGTTCGTCTCTTCGCCCGCATCCCGCAGGTCGTCGATGTATTGGAGGTGAGTGGCAAGGTCGCCCGGCTGGCGTTCGTCGAGATCGCGGAGGATCTGGAGAAACTTGCGGACGTTGGCCCGGGCGGGCGGAGCCAGTGATTCCAGGTACCCGGTTTCATCCAGCTGGAGGCTGACAATGCGCTCCGCCGGCAGACCGGCCAGCAGCGCGTGCGCCTGGCCGATGCGCTGCAGCGCGGCCTCCGGGGCAAGCCCCCCTTGCAGGCGCAGAGCGGCAATCTGCTCATCGCTGATGCCGAAAAACGGCGAGCGGATCAGCGCGAACAGCGGGATCTCCAGCGTCGGATTATCCAGGACCCGGAGCCAGTTGGTCAGATCGACGATCTCGGGTTCGTCAAAAAAGTTCCTGCCCCGGGCGATCGTACAAGGGATGCCGAAGCGCAACAGGGCCGCCTCAATCTCCCCGAAAGGGCCCTGGCTGCGGCAGAGAATCGCCATGTCGCTGAACCGCACTCTCCGCCGCGGCTCACCAACCAGCAGCGTATCGTGCAGTTCGCGCAGGCGGCGGGCAATCCAGAGCGCCTCGTTGCCCGGATCTCCTTCTCCGGCGGCCTGGTAGCGTTGGAGTTCCACAAACGGGCCAGTCGCGGCTGGATAGGCACGGGCCGCAATCAGCTCATGCGCGGTGACGCCGGCGCACGGCGTGGTGACGGTGGCGGCCACCACGGCGGCCAGAATCTCAACGCGGCTGCGATAGTTGTGCTCCAGGCGGTCGATCACTCCGCCCGCCGCGGCCACGCCCTTTTGGTAGTCCAGGAACTGGTCCGGCGCGGCGTGACGGAAGCCGTAGATGGACTGATTGATGTCGCCAACGGCGAAGAACCGCCCGGGGCTGCGGATCTGATTGAGAATCTGCCATTGGATCGGGTTGGTGTCCTGCAACTCGTCCATCAGGATGGCGTGGTAGCGGTCTTGCGTCTCCTGGCGGATGTCGTGCTCGCGGTCGAGCAGAGCCAGGGCGTGCTCCTGCAGATCCTCGAAATCGAGCTGGGCGGCGGCGTGCTTGGCGGCGGGGTACTCATCATCAAACGCGATCAGAATCTCGCGGATCAGTTCGCGTTGCGGGCAGAAGCGGGA
>JBBQLF010000377.1:0-5371 GCA_038327695.1 Bryobacterales bacterium | reverse complement strand
CCCGAGTTCGGATAGAGATAGGTCGTCTGGACCGTAGCTCCGCTCAAGAGCAGGCTTCCAGCGATGATGTGACCGGCTAATGCGAGAAAGGTCTTTCTAAGGTACAAAATGTACTCCTCCTAGGCCGTATTATGTCTGAAGTCCCTGGCCCCGTCAAGCACCAAAATACTACCCAGTACCTTCGGCCTATCACCCGACTAATCATACGCTTAAACGGGTGAAGGCCGCACCCGAAATGCCCTTCCGGCGACGCGCAACGTCAGCGACCTGGCTTAGCCGGGTGGGATACCATCACTTACATGATGCCGGTGTCTTCCGAAGAACGGGTGTTGGTCTTGAGCTTGGCGGACACGGCCGCCGTGCGTGCGCTGGCGCAGGGCCAAGCTCTGGTAGGCGTGGGCACCGCGGACGAGGTGCGGGCGGCGCGGCGCGCCTTCGCGGACCTGGAAAACGTCATGTTCGTCCCGGGTTCACGCGACGAGATCCCGTGGCAGCCGGCGTGGTTCACGCTGATCGTGGATCCGCAGGGCGGCCCGGCGACCGAGGCGATGCTGCGGGCGCTGGCGGAAGGAGGACGGATCGTAAGCGGCTCTCAGGCCGCGCCTTGAAACAGGTAAATTGCGATTTCAGCTCGCCAGTTGGGCAGAGCGGTCACAACCCGCTGGCCGGAGAGATAGAGCCGGCGGTCCACCTGCCAGCCCTGCTTGGCAACCAGTTCCTCGAAATCGATCACAGTGAGGAAGTGGATGTTGGGCGAATCGTACCACTCGAAGGGGAACAGGCCGGTCTTCGGGGCGCGGCCGGTGAGCAGGTGGTTGAGGCCGACCCGCCAATGGCCGAAGTTGGGGAACGCTACGATGGCCCGGCGGCCGATCCGCAGCATCTCATTCAGGACGACGAGCGGGTGGCGCGTTTCCTGGACGGTCTGGCTGAGGATGACGAAATCAAACGCCTGATCCGGGTAGCCGGCCATACTGGCTTCGAGGTCCCCCTGATAGACGGTGACGCCCCGGGAGATGGCCAACTGGACGAGTTCGCGGCTGAGTTCCACGCCCCGCGCCTCCACCCGCTTATTCTCCTTGAGCCACGCCAGCAGCGCACCGTCGCCGCAGCCCAGGTCCAGCACACGGGCGCCTTCCGGGATCAGTTGGCTGATGATGGCGTAGTCACGGCGGCCGAGGACTTCACTGACGTTCAAAGGGCGGCCTCCGGCGTGCGGAACTCGCGGGTGCAGCGGCTCAGGAAGCCGCGCACAATCCCGGTCTGTTCGCCAACGTCCACCAGAAACGCGTCATGGCCATAGTTCGAAGACAACTCGCAGTAAGTGACGTCGTGGTTGCGGCTTCGCAGAGCGCTGACGATCTCCTGGGATTGATAAGAAGGGTAAAGCCAGTCCGAAGTGAAGCTGATGACCAGAAAGCGGGAGTGGGCGCGCTCCAGCGCCACGGCCAGGGAAGGGAAGTCCGCGGCGAGGTCGTAGTAATCCATCGCCTTGCTGATGTAGAGGTAGGAGTTGGCGTCAAAGCGCCCGACGAACTGGTTGCCCCGGTAGCGGAGGTAGCTCTCCACCTCGAAATCGACGTCCATGCCGTAGCTGAACTCCTGGCGGTCGCGTAAGCGGCGGCCGAATTTCTCGCGCATGGACTCATCGGACATGTAGGTGATGTGGCCCACCATGCGGGCGACCGAGAGGCCGCGGGCCGGCAGCGCGCCGCCGTAGTAATCTCCGTTCTGGAAATCGGGGTCGCCCATGATGGCCTGGCGGCCGGTCTCGTTAAATGCGATCTGCTGGGCGCTGTGGCGGGCCGTGGTGGCGATGGGCAGGCAGGCCTCCACACAGTCAGGAAACGCGACGGCCCATTCCAGCACCTGCATGCCGCCCATGGAGCCACCGGCGACGGCGAGGAGTTTGCGGATGCCAAGATGATCGACCAGGAGTTTCTGTAGGCGCACCATGTCGGAGATGGTGATGCCCGGAAAACTCAGTCCGTACGGGCGTCCGGTGGCGGGATTGAGCGACGACGGGCCGGTGGTGCCACGGCAGCCACCCAGGACGTTGGCGCAGAGGACGAAGTAGTGATCCGTATCAAAGGCCTTGCCAGGGCCGATCATATTGGCCCACCAGCCGGGCTTGCCTTCATGATCGATGCCGGCGGCGTGGGCGTCGCCGGTGAAGGCGTGCTCGATGAGAATGGCGTTGGTTCGGGCGGCGTTGAGCGTGCCGTAAGTCTCGTAGGCGACGGTCGCGCCGCGCAGGGTGGCGCCGTTGTCGAGCGTGAGCGAATCAAAATGAGCAGTCTGTGTTTCGGCGATCATCGGGGCACCAGGCGCGCGCTCAGCGTGAACTCCATTGTATCGTGGCGGCGCTGGCGCTTGATCAATCCGGCCCAACATGGAAAAATAGGTATTGTCCCCCGCAACAGGAGAAAACTTGCCGAATACTGCCATCCTCGCCCTGGAGGACGGGACCGTCTACCAGGGCCGCGCGTATGGCGCACGAGTTGTGCGCACAGGGGAGGTAGTTTTTAACACCTCTCTCACCGGGTATCAGGAAGTCTTCACTGATCCCTCCTACACAGGACAGATCGTTGTACTGACCAACCCCCAGGTTGGCAACTACGGCACCAACGCCGGCGATGATGAGGCGGCCACGCCTTACATCGAAGGGCTGGTGGTGCGCGAATGGGCCGAGGCGCCCTCCAACTGGCGCAGCGACGCGACGGCCGAGGAGTTTCTGGGCCGCAGCGGCGTACCGGTGATTTCGGAGATGGACACGCGCGCGCTGGTCAGAAAACTGCGCATGGGCGGCGTGATGCGCGGCGCGCTCTCCACAGCCGGACATTCCGCTGAGGACCTGGTGTCGATGGCTCGCAATTCGCCATCGATGGCGGGGCTGGATCTGGCGACGCGCGTCTCGACGAAGACGCGGTATGAGTGGAGTGCGCCGGTGGAGCCGTGCTGCCCTACCGACAGCGTGACGGTGGCCGAGCCGGGCGTGTTCCATGTGGCCGCCTACGACTTCGGCATCAAGCGCAACATCCTGCGCTGCCTGGCGTCCATCGGGGCGCGGGTGACGGTGGTGCCGGCCGGGACCACGTCGGAAGAGGTGCTGGCGCTGAATCCGGATGGGGTGTTCCTGTCCAATGGCCCGGGCGATCCGGAGCCGCTGGAGCATCAGGCGGCGCAGGTGCGCGGGCTGATTGGGCGCAAGCCGCTATTCGGCATCTGCCTGGGGCACCAGATTCTGGGCCTGGCGCTGGGCGGCAAGACGTTCAAGCTGAAGTTCGGCCATCGCGGCATCAACCACCCGGTGCTGAACTACCGCACGAACAAGGTGGAGATCACGGTGCAAAACCACGGCTTTTGCGTGG
This sequence comes from Bryobacterales bacterium, assembly GCA_038327695.1. GTDB lineage: Bacteria > Acidobacteriota > Terriglobia > Bryobacterales > Bryobacteraceae > Paludibaculum. Next base: position 2,000 of record JBBQLF010000377.1, on the reverse strand, counting down.
ATCCGGACTCCCTGAATACAAACGAGATTGAACTGACACATATCAATTTGAATGACCAGACGCTGGAGGGGTTGCGGCATCGCTCGCACCCGGTCTTCTGCGTGCAGTACCACCCGGAGGCAGCGCCCGGGCCGCACGATTCGCAGTATCTGTTCAACGACTTCGCCGCCATGATGAAGGAGTTCAAGAAATAGAATGCCGCGCAGAAATGACATTCACCGCATCCTGATCATCGGCAGTGGACCGATTGTGATCGGACAGGCCTGCGAGTTTGATTACTCCGGCACGCAGGCGTGCAAGGCCCTGCGCGCCGACGGTTACGAAGTGATCCTGATGAACTCCAATCCGGCGACCATCATGACGGACCCGGATCTGGCCGACGCCACCTATATTGAACCGCTCACCGTGGAGTATGCCGAAGAGGTGATTCGCAAGGAACGCCCAGACGCGCTGCTGTCCACCGTTGGCGGACAGACCGGTTTGAACCTTTCGGTGGAGCTGGCCGAGCGCGGCGTGCTGGACAAGTACGGCGTGGAGCTCATCGGCGCCAAGATTGACTCCATCAAGAAGGCCGAAGACCGATTGCTGTTCAAGGATGCCATGCGCAAGATCGGGCTGCAGACCCCGCAATCGCGCCTGCTGCGGAGCGTGGCGGACGGTTTGGAGTTTGCGCACAAGATCGGCTATCCGATGATTTTGCGGCCCAGTTTCACCATGGGCGGCTCCGGCGGCGGCATCGCCTACAACCGGGAAGATCTGGAAGACATCGTGGAGCGCGGGCTGGATCTCTCGCCCGTCCACGAAGTCCTGGCGGAAGAGAGCGTGCTGGGGTGGAAAGAGTTTGAGCTGGAGGTGATGCGGGATCAGGCCGACAACGCCATCATCGTGTGCTCCATTGAAAACTTCGATCCGATGGGCGTCCACACGGGCGACTCCATCACCGTGGCTCCGGCGCAGACGTTGACGGACCGCGAGTATCAGATGATGCGAGATGCGGCCTTGGCTTGCCTGCGCGAGATCGGTGTGGATACCGGCGGTTCCAACGTTCAATTTGCCATCAATCCGGAAGACGGCCGGATGGTGATTGTGGAGATGAACCCGCGCGTGTCCCGCAGTTCGGCGCTGGCGTCAAAGGCGACGGGATTCCCGATCGCGAAAATCGCGGCCAAGCTGGCCGTCGGCTACCGGCTGGACGAAATCAAGAACGACATTACACGGGCCACTCCGGCGTGTTTCGAGCCGACCATTGACTATGTCGTGGTGAAGATCCCGCGCTGGCAGTTCGAGAAGTTTCCTGGCGCGGAGACGGTGCTGACCACGCAGATGAAGTCCGTCGGTGAGGTGATGGCCATCGGGCGGACCTTCCGGCAGGCGCTCAACAAGGGCATCCGCGGGCTGGAGACGGGCAAGAGTTCGACCGCCGTGGAGATGGATCCGCATCTGATTCCGCAGCGGCTGATCACGCCGAATCCGGACCGGCTGAGCTACGTGCGGTTTGCGTTTGAGCAGGGCTACAGCGTGGAAGACGTCTACGAGATGACGAAGATCGATCCGTGGTTTCTACGGCAGATCAAAGACGGCATCACCTACGAGCACGAGCTGGCCGGCAAGACGCTGGCCGATGTCACGGTTCTAGAAATGCGCCGGGCCAAGCGGGACGGTCTCTCCGACGTGCGCCTGAGCCGCATGTGGAAGACAGACGCGTTGGCCGTGCGGGCCAGGCGCAAGGAGTTGGGCGTGACGGCGGTGTTTAACCGCGTGGACACCTGCGCGGCCGAGTTTGAGAGCTTCACGCCCTATTTGTATTCGAGCTACGAGAGTGAGTGCGAGGCCGCGCCCACGGATCGCAAAAAAGTGATGATCCTCGGCAGCGGGCCCAACCGCATCGGCCAGGGACTCGAATTTGACTACTGCTGCTGCCACGCCAGTTTCGCGCTCCAGGAATTCGACGTGGAGTCCATCATGGTGAACTGCAATCCGGAGACGGTGTCCACTGACTA
>JBBQLF010000376.1:0-5380 GCA_038327695.1 Bryobacterales bacterium | reverse complement strand
ATCTTCGCCTGGGCCGCGGCGAACCAGGCGCTACTCCACAGCCAGCAGAGCGCCGCCCGGGTTGTGCTGCTTTCCACCGGCGATCCGTCCAACTATCGAGGGCTGTTCCGTTTTCTCAGTGAAGCGCACATCCCCTTCGCTGTCGCCAGCAACCTGGACTGGATCGGCAAACGTCCGGTGGATCTGGTGCTCAGTCCAGGCCCATTGCCGGTGGGTTTGGAGCCGTACCTCGCCGCCGGGGGCCGCGTGCTGAGCGTGGGGGCGCGCGCCGGGTCGCCTACGATGCAGGGCTACGTGCGCGTCCGCGACACCAAGCGTTTTCCGTCGCTGCCGCTCACATCGCTCCTCCTGCTGGACGGCCCATTTACGGAAACAGCGGCGCAGTCCGGCGCGCCGCTCACGCTGGTGCCGCCCTCCATGTTCGGCCCGCCGGAGAAGATCCACACGGACATGCGCGATACCGATGTGCCGGCTGTGTTGGCCACGCACGGCGGGCGCGCGCTCTGGGTGCCGTTCCAATTGGGTGCGCTGTACTACCGCCTCAGCCTGCCGGCGCACGCGGGCCTGCTGCGGGATCTGGTGCGGGAGCTACTGCCGCGGCCTCAGATCGAAACCAATGCCCACCCGCTGGTGGAGATCTCCATGATGCGGCAGAACGGCCGCACTCTGCTGCACCTCATAAATCTGAGCGGCCACTCGCAGACCGCGTACTTCCCGCCTCTGCCCATGCACGGCATCCGGATCAACGTGGAGGGCGAATTCTCAGCGGCTCGTCTCCACCGGCAGCCGGCCAGTCTGGCGGTCCGCACCGGGCAGGGCCGGACCGAGTTGACGCTGAAGGAACTGAACGACTACGAACTCATCGAACTCACCGATGGCGTTGCTGCCAGTGTGAGAAAATAGAGGGTTCGTATGTCTCAAATTGCATTCCTCTTCCCAGGCCAGGGATCGCAGGCCGCTGGCATGGGCAAAGCTCTGGCCGATCAATACCCAGTCGCCAAAGCGATCTTCCAGCAGGCCGATGAAGCCCTCGATTTCGCCATCTCCAAGCTCTGCTTTGAGGGACCGGACGATCAGCTGCGCCTGACGCAGAATACCCAGCCCGCGCTGCTCACCGTCTCCATCGCCGCCTGCGCCGTGCTGACCGAACTCGGCTACGCCCCCGCCGTCGTGGCCGGCCACAGCCTGGGCGAGTACTCGGCGCTGGTGGCCGCTGGTGCGCTGGAGTTTGCTGACGCGGTCCGCCTGGTCCGCAATCGCGGCAAGTACATGCAGGACGCCGTGCCGGCCGGCGTGGGCGCCATGGCCGCCATCCTCAAGCCGCCGCTGGATCAGTTGGATGCCATCCTGGCCGCCGCCGCGCAGGGCGAGATCGTCTCCGCGGCCAATTTCAACTCGCCGGACCAGATGGTAATTGCCGGCCACGCCGGTGCTGTGACCCGCGCCTGTGAGGCGCTGAAGGCCGCCGGCGCCAAGCGCACCGTGCCGCTGCCGGTGAGCGCACCGTTCCATTGCGCGCTGATGCAGCCCGCCCAGCAGCGCCTGCTGGCCGATCTGGAAGCCACCCACTTTGCCGATCTGCGGATCCCTCTCATCAACAACATCGCGGCGATTGAAGTGAACCATGGGGCCGACGCCCGCCAGGGCCTGTACCTCCAGGTGCCGGGCGCCGTTCGGTGGACCGATTCCATGCGCGCGCTGGCCGCCCGCGGCATCACCAAGGCGGTGGAGGTTGGCGCCGGCGCGGTCCTCTGCGGCCTGATGCGGCAGATTGAGCCCAACGTGAAGACGGCCAGGTTTGGAGAGCCGGCCGATCTGGAAAAGCTCCATGAACTTCTCGGCTAGAGACTCGTCAAGGACTAGCCCTGCCAGCCCGGCACGCCCGCTTGCTCACGCGCGTCGCGCGGAATCGGGTTCTGAGCCACTTGCTCACGCGCGGTGCGCGGAATCGGGTTCTGAGCCGCTTGCTCACGCGCGGTGCGCGGAATCGGGTTGTGAGCCGCTTGCTCACGCGCGGTGCGCGGAATCGGGTTCTGAGCCACTTGCTCACGCGCGGGGCGCGGAATCGGGCTCTGAGCCACTTGCTCACGCGCGTCGCGCGGAATCGGGCTCTGAGCCGCGCGCGTCAGCAGGCGGTTGGCATGGTTATTTCATGACGGGCGCTAAAGCAGTCCTGTTGGTTTGCACGGCGCTGCTGCTGCCCGCCCAGGAGCGGAGTTGGCTGGAGCGCGAGCCTCAGGGCTGGACGGACATTACGCCGGGCCCCGGGCTGGCAGGCTGGACGCGTCTGGCCATCGCGCCTGATAAGGACGACCCCGTTTCTCAGTGGTCCGTGCAGCCGGGCGGTGTCGTGCTGTGTGAAGGCAACCGCGGCCATGAGTGGCTGCGCTTTGACAGGGCGCTGAGTGACTTCGTCTTCCACGTGGAGTTCCGGTTCACCAGGATCGACGGCAACCCGCGCTACAACAGCGGTCTGTTCGTCCGCACTCTGCCGGACTACAGCTTCTGGTACCAGGATCAGATCGGCTCCAGTGCCGGCGGGCATTTCTTTGGCTACATCACGGTGGACGGCGTGCGCCGCCGGTTCGATCTCAGCCCGCGCATGGTGGATCAGCGGGTGCGTCCCGCCGGCGAATGGAATACGGTAGAGATCACCGCGCAAGGCGCCACACTGCTGAGCTGGATCAATGGTGCGGTGGTCAGCGAATACAGATACTGCCAGACCGCCCAGGGCCACCTTGGGCTGGAGGCGGAAGGCTTCCGCATCGAGTTTCGAAATTTGAAGGTCAAAACGCTCGCTCCCGCTCCGCTACAATGAGACAGTCCATGCACCTGAAAACAACCGCGTCCGTGCTGCTCGTGGCGGCTCTCGCCGCCGGTGCCGCCTGCAAGAAAACCGTGCCGGCCAACGTAGCCGCCACCGTCAATGGCCGCGCTCTGACATTCGCCGAGATCGACAAACAATACAAACGGCAGTTCCCGCAACAGCCGGAGGGCGTCTCGGCCGATCAGGTCCAGTTCCAGAAGCTGGAACTGCTCCGCGTCATGGTGGACGAGGAGATCATGCTCCAGCGCGCCGAGAAGCTCTCGCTGCTGGCCAAGGACGACGAAGTGGATTCGCGCCTCGGTCAGATCAAGGCACCCTACACGCAGGAGGAGTTCCAGAAGCAGCTCGATGCGCAACAGATGAACGTGGATGAGCTGAAGGCGCAGATCCGCCGCTCGCTGTCCATCGACAAGCTGCTTAACCGCGAGATCGGCAACCAGATCAACATTAGCGACAAGCACGTCACGGAGTTCTACAACACCAATCAAGGGGCGTTTCGCTATCCGGAAACGAACTACCACCTGGCGCGGATCATCGTCACTTCGGGGCCGAATCCCGACGTCCGGAACCTGGCCGGCAACAAGGCGCAAAACCCGGAGCAGGCCCGCAAGAAGATCATGATGATTGAGGCGCGTCTGAAGCAGGGCGACGATTTCGCCAAGATCGCGCAGAATTTTTCAGAGGATCCGCAGAGCGCCACCAATGGCGGCGACATGGGCTACGTCCCTGAATCCGCGCTGGCCCAGGCCGACGCTGAAACGCGCAAGGCCGTCATGACCATGACGCCGGGCGCCGTCTCGCCACCCATCTCTTCCGGCGGCAGTTGGCAGATTCTCAAGCTGATCTCCCGCGAGCCCGCCGGCCAGAGGGAACTCACTGACCCGCGCGTGCAACAGAATATCCGCGAAACCCTGCGCACCCGCAAGGAGCAACTGCTCCGCAACGCCTACGTGGAAGCCTGCCGCAACGAGACGCAGGTGATCAACTACCTGGCGCTGTCCATCGCCCCCGGTTTCGAGAAGAAGTAATTTTCGCCCAGGAGTGCTTAGTCATGTCCGTTACCGATTTGGTCCCGATGGAGTGGCCGTCCGAGTGGAAGGATCCGGCGCTGCTCAAGCTGCTCCAAGGCTCGCCGGTCAACTGCCTTCTCTTACCCAAGGACGCGCCCCAGGAGCTGCGGACCGCGGCCCTGGCCCAGGGGCTTGCCTGTCCGCCCGAGCCGAAATGGCAGTCCTGGAAAGAGGTGGATTGGGGCCTGACGGCCGGCCCGGTGTGCATCAACGATGGTCTCTGGCCGGAGCTCTCCAGGAAGGGCAATTCCGCCGCTCAGGACTCCACCGGCAGCGGCCCAACGGGCGCGCCGTGGCTGGACGCCAACGGCTGGCTGATCCGTCTGGCCTGCGCGCGAGCCGCGGGCAGACCCGTCTGGATCCGCTCAGACGCTCCGGAAAACTCGCAGCGCCTGGCTGCCGAGAACTACCTGCTCACGCAAAGTGAAGCCGCCACCTATGGCGCCATCCGTCCGCTGTGGATCGCGCCCGCCCACGCCAGCCAGATCGCCACGGGCAATCCCTCGGGCGAGTCGCTATTGAAGCGCCTGCTGGCCAATGCGCGCTGGCACCAGGAGCGGCGGGAGTGGTCCCAGTGGCCCGTGGTCGCGCGGCTGGTCATCGCCTCAGACTTCGCCGGCGCCAACGAGTTCACCGCCAGCGAGACGCTGCTGCTCGCCGCGCGGCGCAATCTCTCGTTTCAGCCGGTTGAGTCCGCCAAGCTCAACGCCGCCGCGCTCAAGGGCCGCGGCGCGCTGTTGTATCTGGACACGCAGCCGATGAGCGCAGCCACCGCCGCAGCCGTCCAGCCCTTCGTGGCATCGGGCGGTTTGCTGCTTTGCCTGAAGGCTTCCGCCGCCGTGCTCAAGGGTCTGAAGCCGCTGGCCGAGACGCACCCGCGTTTCCAGCTCAACCAGTGCGGCAAGGGCCGCGTGGCCGTCTGCCTGGGCGACTGGGACGATCCCTACATGCTTGCGCTCGACACGCATCTGTTGATGAGCCGCCGTCATGACGCCGTCCGCCTGTTCAACGCCGGCTCACTCAGTTACTTCCACACCGCGTCACCGGACGGGAAGCGCTGGCTGGTGCAGTTGTTGAATTACGCTGGGCGCGGCGCGGCGCATCAGGTGAGCCTGCAGACCTGGCAGCGGGTGCAGTCGGCTCGTTTTCACTCGCCCGAACTCGCCCAGCCTCAGGCTCTCCCGTTGCAGCGGGAGCCCGGCCGGCAGGAAGTCAACCTGCCCACATTCAAAGTGTACGGTGCCGTAGAATTGGAGTTGACTCCCCATGCGTAACCATCCGTGCTCTGGTCTTTCCCGCCGAGGCTTCCTGGCCGCGGCCGGTGCTGTTTCCACAGTTCCCCTGCTGGGCGCGCCCAGTGCCGCCAGCGCGCCGGCTTCGCCCGTCGCTGTCGCGCGCTGTCCGGACTACGGCGCGGCCCTGACGCCCACGCTGAAGACGATGATGGATCAGCTCGGCGGGCTCGCCAAACTGGTCGGCGGCA
>JBBQLF010000375.1:0-5407 GCA_038327695.1 Bryobacterales bacterium | reverse complement strand
CATGGATTACGTGCAGGCACTTTTCAGCTTCTTCATCGCGCCGCTGTTCGGCACGGTCATTCTCGGCATGTTGTGGAAACGCGCCACCGGCCCCGGCGGCTTCTGGGGCCTGCTCAGCGGCACGATGGCGTCGGTCGCCATGTGGGCCTGGGTCAAACTGGACCCCGGCGCCATCCGCTACATCGCGCTTTCGCCCAACGCCAAGGACATGGCCGAGAACATGTACCGCGCCCTCTGGTCATGGATCATCTGCGTTCTGGTCACCGTGATCGTCAGCTATATGACCAAGCCCATGGCGGAGAAAGAGCTCGCCGGTCTGGTTTACGGTTGCACCGAGATCCCGTCGGAGGAACAGGTGCCCCTTTACGAGCGGCCCATGTTCTGGGCCGTCATCGTCATCATCGTCTTCCTCGCTTTGCAGATCACTTTCTGGTAACCCAATCATGCCGAAAAACATCTCCATCTGGTTCTTCACGGGCGCCCTGCTCCTCATCTACGGCATCATGATTCTGGGTACCGGAATCTGGTCCATCTACCATCCGCCGGAGCACCCGGTGGTTCTCGCTAACCTGCATATCGACATTTGGTGGGGAGTCCTGCTGACTCTGCTCGGCCTCCTCTACTGCTGGAAATTCGCCCCTGGAAAGGAATAATTCATGTCTACTAAACAAACCTTCGGCGTCATCGTCGGCAACCGCGGCTTCTTCCCGGATCATCTGGCCAAGTCCGGCCACGACGAGATCGTTCGCGTGCTCGAAGCCGCCGGCTACGGAGTGGTCATCCTCTCCGATCAGGACACCAAGTACGGCGCGGTGGAAACCCGTCAGGATGCTGGCAAATGTGCGGCTCTCTTCGATGCGCATCGCCACTTGATCGACGGCGTCATCGTCACCCTGCCCAACTTCGGCGATGAGCGTGGCGTGGCGGAGGCCCTGCGCGGCTCCGGCCTCAAGGTCCCCGTCCTCGTGCAGGCCACCCCGGACCGCGCCGCCCACATGACCATCTCGGACCGCCGCGATTCCTTCTGCGGCAAGATGAGCGTCTGCAACAACCTCACGCAGTACAAGATCCCGTACTCCATCACCACGCTCCACACCGAGGCGCTCGACAGCCCGGAATTCGCCAAGGATCTGGACTGGTTCGCCGCCGTTTGCCGCGTCGTCAACGGCATCCGCAAATGCCGCGTCGGCGCAATCGGCGCGCGCCCCACTGCCTTCAACACCGTCCGCTACAGCGAGAAGCTCTTTGAGGGTTCCGGCATCGACGTCGATACCATCGATCTCTCCGAGATCTTCGGCCGCATCGGCAAGCTCGCCGATTCCGACCCCGTGGTCCAGGCCAAGCTGGCCGAAATCATGGCCTACGTTTCCACCCACGGCATCGCCCCCGAGGCGCTCGTCAAGATGGCCAAGCTCGGCGCGGTCATCGACGGCTGGATGACCTCCAATGAGATCACCGTCACCGCCGTCCAGTGCTGGACATCGATGGAAGAGTACTTCGGCGTCGTCCCCTGCTCCATCATGAGCATGATGTCGAACAAGCTCATCCCCAGCGCCTGCGAAGTGGACGTCCCCGGCGTGGTCGGCATGTACGCCCTGGCGCTCGCCTCCGGCACGCCCAGCGCGCTGCTGGACTGGAACAACAACTACGGCGACAACCCCGACAAAGCCGTCTGCTTCCACTGCTCCAACCTGCCCAAGCACTTCTTTGAATCCGCCAGGATGGACTTCCAGGAGATCATCGCCGGCACGGTTGGCAAGCTCAACACCTTCGGCACCATCGTTGGCAAGGTGAGGGCGTCGCCGATGACGTACTTCCGCGTTTCCACCACCGACAGCGCCGGCAAGATCAGCGGCTACCTGGGTGAGGGCGCGTTTACTGACGATCCGCTGAACACGTTTGGCGGCGCAGGCGTCGTCGAGATCCCCAAGCTCCAGGATCTGCTGCGCTACATCTGCGAGAACGGCTTTGAACACCACGTAGCGGCCAACATGAGCCAGGTAGGCGCGTCGATCTATGAGGCGGGCAAGCGCTATCTCGGTTGGGATCTGCACTGGCACAAATAGGGGCGGCGGTAGGGGCTCGGCTTTCCCGCCGGGCCTCCGGTCGCTGACCGGTGCATCGAAGCAGATAATAAGGCCATGCACACGTTACATCCTATTATCGTGCTCTTGCTTTACGCGGTGATCCTATCGCTTTACGGGGCCATCTTCTATGGGGGCTTCTGGTTGATTCGAGAATTCCTGCGGATGCGCCGGGACGTCACCGAGATCAAGAAAATGCTACTGCATGTCCGAGCCGCACAAGTAAGCACTCAGGAGTAGACCAATGGCCATCGTAGCCGGAGTTGATTTCGGGACGCTCAGCGTCCGCGTTTCCATCGTCGATAGCGAGCGGGGCCGCCTCGGCTCCGGCTCCGGCGACTACCCTCTGAACCGCAAGCGCGAAGACCCAGACCACGCCACGCAAAGCCACGCCGATCACATGCGCGCGCTCTGCGAGGCCACCGCGCAGGCCCTGGCCGCCGCCGGCGTCCCCGGCTCCGCGGTAGAAGCCATCGCTCTCGACACCACCGGCTCCAGCGTGATCCCCGTCGATGCGCACATGCAGCCGCTCGACGACTACTACCTCTGGTGCGACCACCGTGCCTGGAAAGAGGCCGCCGAGATCACCGCCAAGGCCCACGAACTGCACCTCCAGGCCATCGAATGGTGCGGCGGCACCTACTCCAGCGAGTGGGGCTTCTCCAAGCTCCTCCACTGGCTCCGCCACAACCCCGAAAAGCGCTCCCGCATGGCCACCGCTCTGGAGCACTGCGACATGGTCGCCGCCGTCCTCTGCGGCATCACCGATCCCGCCCAGGCCCCCCGTTCCATCTGCGCCATGGGCCACAAATGGATGTGGAACGCCTCCCTCGGCGGCTTCCCGCCCGAATCGTTCCTCACTGCCGTCGATCCGCTCCTGGCCGGCATTCGCGCCAAGCTCAACGGCCGCTACCAGACCTCGGATCAGATCGCCGGCCACCTCTCCAATGAGTGGGCCGCCAAGCTCGGACTCTCCCCCGGCATCCCCATACCCGCCGGCGCGTTCGACGCCCACTGGGACGCCATCGGTGCCGGCTGCAATATCGGCGACGTGGTCAACGTCGTCGGCACCTCCACTTGCATGATGGCCATTTCCGACACCGTCACCCTCGTCCCCGGCGTCTGCGGCGTCGTGCCCGGCTCCATCCATCCCTTCAAGACCGGCATCGAGGCTGGCCTCTCCGCCACTGGCGACATCTTCGACGCCATCGCCCGTCGCGCCGGCACCTCCGTGGGTGCCCTTTCCCAGGGCCTGGAGGCCTATCAGGCGGGCCAGACCGGCCTGATGCGCTGGGCCTGGGACAACGGCGATCGCACCGTCCTGGTCAATCCTGAGCTCAGTGGCATGACCTTGGGCTGGCGTTTGACCCATACCGCGCAGGACGAACTCTTCGCCGCCATTGAGGGTACGGCCTTCCACAAGCGCATCATCCTGGAGCGCATGGCCGAACACGGCGTCCCCGTCTCCCGCGTCATCAACGGCGGCGGCATCCCGCAGAAAAACGAGGTGCTCAACCGCGTCTACGCCAACGTCTTCGGCAAGCCCGTCCTCGTCCCGTCCAGCGAAGTCACCAGCCTCGGCTCCGCCATCTTCGCCTTCCTCGCCGCCGGCACGTTCCAGACGGTGGAGCAGGCCCAGGCCGCGCTCTGCCCCAAGTTCCGCGTGGTCGAACCGGATGCCGCCGCCAGCGTTGTCTACGAGGAACTCTACGCCGTCTACCGCCAGCTCTACTTTTCCTTCGGCGCTGGAGACGAACTGAAAACGTTACGGCGCGTGGCCGCCCAAGCGCGCTAAAATCAGGCTCACGGAGACCTCCGATGAGCCGAACTCTAGCCCTTCTCGTCTGCTTGCTGACCACCACCGCCGGCCTGTTCGCCCAGGCCCCGCCACCCCTGCTCGCCCGGGATCCGGCGCTGAGCCAAACCCAGATCGTCTTCGCCTTTGCCGGAGATCTGTGGATCGTTGCGCGCTCCGGCGGTGAGGCCAAACGGCTCACCACCGGCGTTGGCGCCGAGTCCGCCCCCTGCTTCTCGCCGGACGGCAAGTGGGTCGCCTTCACAGGTCAGTACGACGGCAACACCGACGTCTTCGTCGTCAGCGCCGACGGCGGCGTGCCTCGCCGCCTGACCTGGCACCCCGATGCCGACACCGCGCTCGGCTGGACACCCGACGGCAAGAAGGTGCTCTTCGCCTCGTCCCGCAACAGCTACTCCCGCTTTGAGGAACTCTATCTCGCCTCCCTCGACGGTGGCCTCGAAGAGAAACTCCCGCTGCCCATCGCCTACGAAGGCAGCTTCTCGCCCGACGCTTCGCGCATCGCCTACGTCCCCATGCGCCGGGCTTTTCTGGCCTGGAAACGCTATCGCGGCGGCACCACCACGCCCATCTGGATCGCCTCCCTCGCCGACAGCAAGATCGAGAAGATCCCCCGGGACAACTCCAACGACTATTGCCCCATGTGGGTCGGCGGCAAGGTCTACTTCCTCAGTGACCGCAGCGGCCCCGTCGCGCTCTTTGTCTACGACACGAAATCGAAAAAAGTCACGCCAGCCGCGGCCAATACCGGCTTCGATTTCAAGTCTGCCAAGGCTGGCCCCGGCGCCATCGTCGTCGAGCAGTTCGGCCAGTTGCACCTGTTCGATCTCAAGAGCGGCAAGCTCGACCCAGTCCGCGTCACGCTCAACGGTGACATGCCGGAGGTGCGGCCCAAACTCGTCAACGTCGCCCGCCGTCTGTCCAGCGCGCAAATCTCGCCCACCGGCGCCCGCGCTCTGTTTGAAGCCCGCGGCGAGATCCTCACCGTCCCCGCCGAAAAAGGCGACACGCGCAATCTCACGGAAACCCCCGGCGTCATGGAGCGCTACCCGCGCTGGAGCCCGGACGGCAAGTGGATCTGCTACTTCTCCGACGCCTCCGGCGAGTACGAACTCCACATCAAGGACTCCCTCGGCAAGGGCGAGGCCACCAGGATCCGCCTGGAAGACAAACCAACTTTTTACATGGCGTCAAACTGGTCGCCTGACAGCAAGAAGATTTCCTACCTCGACGCCCACCTCCAGACCTGGTACGTCGACGTCGAGCAAAAGAAACCGGTGTTGGTGGACAAGGACCGCTATCTGGGCAGTGATCGCGCGCCCGTCTGGTCGCCGGACAGCAAATGGCTGGCCTATTCCAAGCGCCTGGAGAATTACCTGGGCGCCATCTTCGTCTACTCGCTCGAATCCGCCAAGGCCACTCAGCTCACGGACGGCATGAGCGACGCCCGCCATCCCGCGTTCGACCCCGACGGTAAATACCTCTACTTCACCGCCAGCACCGATGC
>JBBQLF010000374.1:0-5442 GCA_038327695.1 Bryobacterales bacterium | reverse complement strand
GGACGAAGCATCCGGCGATGGACTTGGTCATCGTTCGCGAAAACGAAGAGGATTTGTACGCAGGGATTGAATACCAGCACACGCCGGACCAGGTGCAGTGTCTGAAGATCATCACGCGCGGCGGATGCGAGCGGATCGTGCGCTATGCGTTCGAATACGCCAAACGGAACGGGCGCAAGAAGGTCACGTGCTTCACCAAAGACAACATCATGAAGCTGACCGACGGGCTGTTTCACAGGGTGTTTGACGAGATCAGTCCTGAGTATCCGGAGATCGAGAAAGAGCACTGGATTGTGGACATCGGCGCGGCGAAAATGGCGGATACGCCGGAGGTGTTCGACGTCCTCGTGATGCCGAATCTGTATGGCGATATTCTGTCGGACGTGGCGGCGCAGATTGCCGGTTCGGTGGGCTTGGCCGGTTCGGCCAACATCGGCGCGAAGTACGCGATGTTTGAGGCCATTCATGGTTCGGCCCCGCGGCGCGCCGGACTGAACATGGCCAATCCGTCGGGGTTGCTGCTTGGATCGGTGATGATGCTGGCGCACATCGGGCAGGCCGATATTGCCGCTGCCGTCCACAACGCCTGGCTGAAGACCCTCGAGGAAGGCGTGCACACCTACGACATCTTCAAGGAAGGCATCAGCACGCAGAAAGTGGGCACGAAGGAGTTCGCACAGGCGGTGGTGGCGCGCGTGGGGCAGTTGCCGGAGAAGTTGAAGGCAGTGTCGTACGGCTCGGCTCCGTCCCAGACGGTGGCGGCCCAGGCTTCTACCTTTGTGCAGACCAAGCGCGAACTGGTCGGCCTGGATGTCTTCATTTATCACGCGCCGGGCGATCCGAATATCGTCGGACGGCTGATGGAGCGCCTGAACGGCGACGGCTTGAAGCTGATCATGGTTTCCAACCGTGGCGTGAAGGTCTATCCGGATCCGTTGCAGGATACGCTGACCTGCGATTCGTGGCGCTGCCGGTTCCAGAGCGCAACGGACAATCCAGTGGTGGAAACCTCGCAGATGCTGTCGTTGCTGGGTAGGGTGGCCGCTGCGGGGATCGACTGGATCAAGACGGAGCACCTGTACAACTTTGGCGGCAAGGCCGGATACTCGCTCGGGCAGGGGCAGTAGACGATGGAGAAGCCACTGGTTGGTGTGATCATGGGGTCGAAGTCGGATTGGGAGACCATGCAGCACGCCTGCAAGGCTTTGGACGATTTCGGCGTACTCTATGAGAAGCGGATCATGTCGGCGCACCGGACTCCCGATCTCGCCGCCGAGTATGCGAAGACGGCGCGCAGCCGGGGACTCGAGGTGATCATCGCCGGTGCGGGTGGGGCAGCCCATCTGGCCGGCGTGACCGCCGCCCGGACGACCCTTCCGGTGCTTGGCGTGCCAATGCAGACCAGTGCACTCGGTGGCCAGGACTCGCTGCTATCCACCGTGCAGATGCCCGCCGGAATTCCGGTCGGGACCCTGGCGATCGGCAAGGCAGGCGCGACGAACGCGGGCCTGCTGGCGGTCTCCATCCTTTCCACTTCGCGGCCCGAACTCGCGGCCAAGCTGGACGCATTCCGGGCGGCGCAAACCGCGCGCATTCTCGCCGACGAACTGCCGTGAGCCGTGTGATTCGGCCGGGCGCGGCCATTGGAGTGCTCGGCAGTGGACAACTGGGCCGGATGTTTGCAATCGCCGCGCGGCGCATGGGTTACCGCGTCCACACATTTTCTCCCGACACCGACACGCCTACAGGCCAAGTGGCCGACGTCGAGATCCGTGCGGGCTACGACGATCTCGACGAGGTGCGGGCGTTCGCTGAGCGCGTACAGGTGGTCACATTCGAGTTCGAGAACGTGCCGGTGGCGACGGCCCAGGCGTGCGAGGCGGTAGCGCTGGTGCGGCCGCAGGGCTCAGTGCTGCACACCACGCAGAACCGGCTGCGGGAGAAGACATTTCTGGTGGCGAATGGCTTGCCGTGCGCGCCCTTCCGGGCCGTTCGGTCCGCCGACGAACTCCGCGCCGGTTTGGCCGGGATCGGCACGCCATGCGTGCTAAAGACAGCAGGGTTTGGCTACGACGGCAAGGGCCAAAGGAAGGTCGCGCCGGGCGACAGCGTGGACGCGGCGTGGGCGGCGATGGCTGGCCAGGAGGCCGTCCTGGAGGGCTTCGTGGACTTCGAGTGCGAACTGTCGGTGGTGGCGGCGCGCGGAGCCGACGGGGCATTCGCACACTACGGCGTGGTGCGAAACGATCACGTAAATCACATTCTCGACGTGAGTGCGGCGCCGGCGCCGGTGAATGAAGCCGTGGCGCGCGACGCCGTGGAGATCACGCGGACTGTGATGGAGCGGCTCGATGTAACGGGAGTGCTGTGTGTGGAGTTCTTCCTTTGCACGGGCGGACGGCTAATGATCAACGAACTGGCGCCGAGGCCGCACAATTCGGGCCACCTCACCTTCGACGCCTGCCTGACCAGCCAGTTTGAGCAACAGTTGCGCGCGGTATGCGGCTTGCCGCTCGGCGACACGGCGCTATTGCGGCCGGCGGCCATGGCGAACCTCATGGGCGAGGCGTGGACAGGCGGAGAACCGGACTGGCCGGCGGCCTTGGCCCATCCGGCGGTGAAGCTGCATCTGTACGGGAAGCTGGAACCGAGGCCCGGGCGCAAGATGGGCCATCTGACGGCGCTGGCGGCGACGGCCGGCGAGGCCACGGCGATCGTCCGCGCGGCGCGCGCGAGACTGGTGTCCCGATGACTGGCAAGCGAGTGCTGGTCGTCGGCGGCGGGGCCGTTGGGCTGGCGACGGCAGTGCGGATCCAGCAGCAGATGCCAGATGCGCGCGTGACACTGATCGAAAAGGAAGCCGGCGTGGGGCGGCATCAAACCGGCAACAACTCGGGCGTGATGCATTGCGGACTGGCATACCGGCCGGGAACGGCCAAGGCGCGGCTGGCGGTTCGGGGCATTGCGCAATTGACTGAGTACTGCGTGGCCAAGGGGATCCGCCACGACGTCTGCGGCAAGCTGGTGGTAGCGTCGCGCGCGGAGCAGTTGCCGCGCTTGCAGGCGCTGCTGGAGCGCGGTGCGGCGAATGGGCTGGCTGGCCTCGAGATCCTGGAGCCAGCTCGCATGCGGGAGTTCGAGCCGCATGTAGGCGGCTTGGCGGCGCTTCACGTACCACAGGAAGGGATCACGGATTATCCTGCGATCTGCGAATCGCTGGCGGCCGATATACGCGCGGCCGGAGGAGACGTCCGCTGCGCCGCACCGCTGATTTCTCTGCGCCGGGATGGAGCGGGTTGGATGGCCGTGACGCCCCTGTGCGAACTGGCGGCCGACTACGTAGTGACGTGCGCCGGGTTGCAGGCGGACCGCGTCGCAGCGATGGCCGGCGAGCGGCCAGAGGTGAAGATCGTGCCGTTCCGCGGCGATTACTACAAACTGAAACCGGGCCGGGCACATCTCGTGCGCAATTTGATTTATCCGGTCGCAGACCCGCAGTTCCCTTTCCTCGGTGTGCATTTCACTCGAATGATCAAGGGCGGCGTGGAGGCGGGCCCGAACGCCGTGCTCGCCTTGAAGCGCGAAGGCTACACGCGCACGGCCTTCGACCTGGCCGATGCCTGGGACGCGCTGACGTTTCCGGGGCTCTGGCGATTCCTCGACAAGCACACGGCCATGTGCGTCTCCGAAGTGCGGCGCGCCTTCAGCAAGGAGCTGTTCTGCGCGGCCCTGCAGACGCTGGTGCCGGAGGTGCAGCCCGAAGATCTGGAACCCGGCGGCGCCGGTGTGCGGGCGCAGGCGATGCGGCCGGAGGGCGTTCTGGTGGAGGACTTCGACGTCATCGTGCGGGCCAATGCAGTGCATGTCCTGAATGCGCCCAGCCCGGCGGCCACGGCATGCCTGGCCATCGGAGAAGAGGTGGCCGGCAGGCTGGCTGAGGTGATGCACTGATGGGGTTGAAGTTCCGCGTTTGGGACGGGAGTTGGGCGGTGTGCCGTCTGGCGGCGGACGGGCCAGTTCCGGAGTGGGCGCACACAGGGTTTGTCTCGGTGACGCGGACGCCGGATGAACTTTCGATTGTATGCCCGCAGGCGAGCGTGCCGGTGGCGGTGCAGGCCGAGCGCGATTGGGCGTGTGTGCAGTTGCAGGGGCCGTTTCCGTTTACGCTGACGGGCGTGCTGGCCTCGTTTCTGGTTCCTCTGGCTGAGGTGCGAGTGCCGGTCTTCGCGCTTTCCACGTACGACACAGACTGCGTGCTGATCCCTGCCGCGCGTCTGGACGACGCTCTCCGCGCTCTGGCGGCGGCCGGCCACGAACTACTGGCCGGGTAGTGCGGCTGTGCCGTGTTCGGTGCTCACCACCAGCCCACGGTCATCGAACAGATTCAGGTACCAGGCCGTGGCGCCATCCGGCACGGCGGCGGAGGCGTCTCTTGATTTTCGGTTCAGTTGCGCCGGCGCGACCTCCCACTTGCGGTCCTGCCAGCGCCCGCTGTCCCTGGTGTAGTTCAACTCTGCCTGGATCACAGGGCGTTTTGACTCATAACGGGCCGAGTTTGGGGTCTGTTTCGTGAGTTTCGGCAGCGGTTCGGCGTGGCCAAACAGCGCCTGGGCAAATGCGTGGATCTCCTCGGGCGATGCACCGTCCGGATGGTTGTGGCTCATGCGGACGCGGATGGCCAGCGTCCGCTTGCCGCGCGGCAACCTGTAGGACTTTTGTAGCGATGGAAACGGATAGGCGAAGTCGTTCGTACCCGTCACCCACAGCATCGGCATCCTGGCCGCCGGCAGATAGACCGAGGGATCCCAGAGCGACAGCCAGCGTTTGGCGCGCTCCGGCCCGAGTTGGGCAAACTCCTTCAGCCACGCCGAATCTTCGCCGAGGAACCCGCATCCGTAGACCGGCGCAGCGAATCGGAAGCGCGCGTCCACGCCAGCTACTATACCGGTGAGATAGCCGCCCCACGAGATCCCGGTCAGCCCGATCCGCTTCGGATCCACCTCGGGCAACGACCGGATCAGCGAATGGGCCAGCACCACGGCCGCCACGGCGTGATAGCTCCACTGATCCGTCACCGGCGCGTCAACCTGGGCGAAATCGCCCCAGCCCGCGGGACCACTGAACTCATGGCGCTTCTTGACCGGAGTCCATAGCGCACCCGCTTGCGCCTGGTCCGGGACACTGCCGCAGGTGTCCATCGCGATGGCGGCGTAGCCACGCCGGTTCCACATCCGGACCCACTCCGCAAATGCGGTTCCGCCGCCGCCGTGCACCAGCACCATCGCTGGCAGCCGTTTCCCCGCCGGCGCACCGTAGTAGGCGAACACCCGCGCCGGCTTGCCCTGATACGGCACGGACTCGAAGTACAGTGCCTTCACGCCGGGTTCGGCGGTGGACGCTTCGTACACCTGGGGAGCGTTCGAAAGTGCGCGAATATCCCAC
>JBBQLF010000373.1:0-5445 GCA_038327695.1 Bryobacterales bacterium | reverse complement strand
GAAGGAGCCGTCCGCATTGGCGATCAGCGCCCAAACGTAACGTGCCTGTAGAGAGGCAAACAGGGTCGCCTGGCCGGCCGGGTCCACGCGGTAGATCTTCGCTCCGGGAGAGACCGCGGCATAAACCACATCGGCGCCGCTCACCGCCAGCGCATAGACCGCACCGCCTTCCAGCGTGGCCAGCGCCCGCCCTTTGCCCTGGGCATCGATGACGAAGACTTTCCCTTCGGCGCCGCCCGCGTAGAGGTTCCCCTTCGAATCGGCGGCGGCGCACCACAGATGCGGCACCGCTGCGTCGAAGCGCTCCCGCCACACCGGCGCCAGGCTTAAACGCCCCTCGCTCGACAGCGCCAGGCCCTTCAGCGTGCCCTTGTCGAACTCCGAAGCTTCGCTCTGGGTCCAGGTCTTGGTCTCCACCGCGAGCGCCGTCGCCGCCGCCAGCAGCGCCGGCATCATAAACCAGAATCTCGTTTTCATGTTGTAAGGCTTTCTACTTCACCGAGAAGCGGAGCGAGGTGTTTCCGCTGATAATCCGGTCCATCGCGACGGACTCCACAAAGTTGGCCGATTCGTTCATCGCCGCCAAGGGCCGTCCGGTGCGGCCGGACTGCATCACGTTCAACACCGACGGCGGCACGTTGGCCAGCGTCTGCTCATCGGCGTAAACGGTGGGCCGCAAATCCACCAGCGACAGATACAGGCGGTCGTTCACGCGCTCCTGCTTGAGCAGCGCCACGGTTTGGCGCAGATCCATCGCGCGATTCATCGCGCCCGCCGCCATCTGCGGACGGTTCAGCGTATCGCTGTCGCTCAGCATCAACCGGTGCTCGCCGCGCGTGGCATTGGCCGGTACTTTGACGCGAAACTCCTTCGTGACTCGCTCGCCCCGCCACGGCCGCAGAATCACCTTGCCGGTCAGTTCCCCGCCGGCGGCCACGTCGGAATGATCCAGCCAGGCGCTCTCAATGGCCGCCACGCGCCGCTCGGCGAACATCTCCAGCGTGACGTCCACCCGTTTCACTTTCGGCGCATCGCGTTGATTGGCGAACAGCCGGTTGAACTTGTCGGCCCACCACGTCGCTATCTGCATCGGCGCCGGCATCGGCGCTTCGCCGCTGGCCGCCAGCGTGCTCAGCTTCATCGTCTCCAGACCATCGAACTCGACTGTGCCTGTCAGCCGGTAGGTCGCCTCGTCGGCCGCCGACGCATTCAGATCCTGCATGCTGTTGTACGCAGTCAGCATCATCAGAAACGGCGTCCACTTCGGATGCACGAACACGTCGAAATGAAACCGCTTCTCAGTGGAGGCCACGCCCGGCATCGATTGTGTGCGGATGTTCAGACTCACCGGAATGGTCGGCGCCGAGGCGCCCAGCTCGCCCATGATGCCCGCGTGCCGGTCCTGGCGCAACGCACCCGCAATCTCCGTCGCATTGGCGAACTTGTTGGGCTGGAACTGGGAACTCAACACCATCAGCACCTCGCCGCCGCTCATGGGGATATCCACCGGGCCCAGGTTGAAGAAGCTGTGTCCAAAGCCGAGCACCCGCTTGCCGTCGTTGTAGGTGACGGTCCCCAGCCCGGTGATGCTCAGATCACCGCCCACCAGCACGCCCGCGATCGCCTCGCCCGGCTGCAACGCGCGTTGCCAGCCCGCCGCCGGCCGGGACGATGTGAGAGACCCCGCCGCGCCACCCTGCACCGCCGTCACGCCCATCTGGTCAAAGTACGGGCGGAACTCCCGCAGCGTCGCCTCATGGAAGCCCGCGAACGCCAGGGGCGTCTCGATGGGAGTCAGCCGCACGCTCTGCTCCAGCAGAGATGGCGGCACCTGCAACTCCGCCCGCTGCGCCGGCTGCTGCGGCGTGCGCTGGCCGGACGGCTGCGTCTCATCGATGGCATTGATCTCCAGCATCTGCTCGATGGGCGTGATGCCGCAAATGGCGTCCAGAGAAAAGACGCTGATCCGCAGCGAAATGGCGCCCACCAGTTTCCCGTCGATATACACCGGGCTGCCGCTCATGCCGCCGGCCACGTTGGTCTTCGCCGCCTTGCCGCCTAGCTTGGCCAGGATCACATCCTGCCGCGGCCCCCACGCGTTCTTCCAGGGCCCGATGATCTCCACCGGGATCGGTTCCGGCTCCGTGCCCTGAAAGACCGTCCAGGCGATACCCTTCATGCCCGCCTTTACCTCAGACGTGCGCATGATCGGCGTCGGCCCGGATCTGGGCCGCGGCGGCACCACGGCAGGCAGCACCGGCGCCTCCCCATAGGGGCTGTGCGCCGCTGGCTTTTGCGCAGAAAGTACACCCAGCAAAGACACGGCGCACCACAGCGCCGAGCGTATTGATTTCATCAGGAGTCAGTCCTTCCCGGACGGTCGTTGAATGATTCCATTATCCGTCACTTCCGGCGCAGGCCGCCGTCTCCGCCGCCCGAGCCCCTCTCCCGCCACAGTGCGATATGCTAACTATGCTAAGGATGGTTCCCGTCCGTGTCGAGGAAGTCTGTGGTTCAACCTCCCTCCGGCGACATCACCCAACTGCTCAACGCCGTTCGAATCGGTGAGGCCGACGCGTTAGACCGCCTGCTGACTCTGGTATATCCGGCCCTCCGCGGCATGGCTGCGCACTTGCTGCAGGCAGAGCGCAACGGTCATACACTCCAGCCCACAGCCCTGGTGCACGAGGCGCTCATTCGCATCTTCCTCCACCAGGATGTCCAAATTCAAAATCGCGCCCACCTGATGATCCTGGCCGGACGCCAGATGCGCCGCGTCCTGGTCGGACACGCCCGCGCCCGGCGCGCGACCCGTCGTGGCAGCGGCGGTGTGCAGGTTGAGCTCACCGGCGAATTCGCCTCTCAGGCGGCTGACTTTGAAGCGCTGGTTTTGCTCGATGACCTCCTCAGCCGCCTCAGGAAGTTCGACCCGCGCGCCCATGAGATCGTCGAGCTGCGCTTCTTTTGCGGCCTGACCCGCGAGGAGATCGCCGAGCACCTCGGCGTCTCCGTTCGTACCGTCCATCGGGATTGGGAGGCCGCCCGCGCCTGGCTGACCATTGCGCTGGACCGCGGCTGAGTGGGGTATTCCACATGGACATGCAGTTGGATCCGGAATCCTGGCAGCGTTGGAAGCAACTCTTCGACGAGGCGGCGGAACTCGACCCAACCGCGCAAGCCGCCGCACTGAACCGCCATTGTGCGGAGCACCCGGAGCTCCGCGAACAATTCGCTTCCATGCTCACGGCCCTCCGCCAACCCGCCGCGCTACTGGACCGGAGCCTGCCGGAGCGCTTTGTTGACTTCGCCGACGCCGACGCCGTGGAGCCTCCCGCGCCGCCGCCGCTGCCTGCCGGCGTACTGCTGAAGAACCGCTACCGGATTCAGGAATTGATCGGCCGGGGCGGCTGGAGCGTCGTCTATCGCGCCGCCGACGAAGATATGAACGGCCGCAGCGTCGTTGTGAAACTGCTGCTCCACAAGGGCGCGCAGCGGAGCGCGATCGATGACGAGATCGCCGCCCTCTCCACTCTCCACGACCCTGGCATCGCGGCACCGCTCGACACAGGGGTGGCGCCGGATGGACGGCGATTCCTGGTTCTCGCCTATGTCCCGGGCACAACTCTCCGGGTCGCGTTGAGCCAGGGCGGAGCCTTCGCCCCGGGCCGGGTCGTGAAACTCCTGCGTGCCCTGGGCTCCGCGCTGGAAGCCGCGCACGCTGAGGGCGTGTGCCATCTGGACCTGAAGCCGGAGAACATCATGCTGCAGCCGCACGGGGTTCGCGAAGAACCCGTGATCGTCGATTTCGGCATCAGCCAACTGCTGCACTCCCCCGGCTCCGCCTCCGCTTCGCCCGCCGGATCCCTCGCCTACATCGCCCCCGAACAACTCAATGGAGAGGTCGGCGCCGCCAGTGATCAATACAGCCTCGCGCTCATCGCCGCGGAGTTGCTCAGCGGCCGCAAGCCGCCCCCGCTGGGTTCCGCGGCTGCCATGCTGTTAGCCTGCGCGGATCTGCCACCCCAGGCGCGCATCGCGCTGAACCGGGCCCTTTCGGCGTCGCCCACGGACCGCTATCCGGACATCGGTGCGTTTGTCGCGGAGTGCACCGCGGCAATCGATCCGGAGCGCCGTCGTCTCCTCCGCCTCGCCATCCTGGCCGCTTCCGCCTTCGTCTTCCTCCTCGCCGCCGGAGCCGGCACCTACTGGCTGCACCAACACAACGAAAGGCAGATGATCGATCACGACATGCAGCTCGTTCGCAGCCAAATGGAAACCTGGGCCGGTCTGGCCAACGCCTCCTACGTGCCGCTCAACGCTTTGGAAGCGGAGTTTGCCGCACCGCTGGACCGTCTGCGGCGCATGTTGGCCGAGGGCCACCGCGAACCCGAATTCCTAACCACGCTCAGCACGGCCCTCACCTTTTACGGGACATATCTGGCCCATCCGGGCCGGCGCCACCTGGGTCAATCGGAGAAAGCGATCACTGCACTGCGCCAATCCCTCGACGTAGCGGACATCCTCGGCGGCGTCTCGTCCGATCCCCGGGAGTGGCGGTTATTCACCGCGGGCAAACATGATGCGCTGGCCAGCATCCTGATTGAGGCCGGCGAATACGATCAGGCCCGCCAGTCCGCGCAAGCTGGCCTGGCGCTGCTGGAGAAGTTTTCGCGAGACCGCCCGGACTACCACGACGCGGCGCCCAACCGGGGCAGCCTGCTGATGACCCTCTCCCTCATCTACTACCACCGCCGGGAGTTCGAAGAATGCCTTCGGCTCCGGGACCAGGGCGTGGCCATCCGCCGCGAACTCCTCCTAAGGGACAACCAGAACATCTCCCTGCAATACAACCTGGCGGGATACCTGGCCACCCGGGGCTACCTGTTGCGCGACATGGGCCGCCTGGATGACTCATTCCGGGATTACAGCGAGAGCCAGAACCTTGTCAAGCCGCTGCTCCAAGCCCAATCCTGGAACCTCGAATTCCGCTGGCTCCATGCCCGCAACGCGATGGAAACGGGAAAGCTGTTTCTCGCCAGGAAACAGCTCAAGATCGCCCATGCCCACCTTGAACAGGCCGCCGGCCTGATGCGCGGGATGTTGGACAACTCCCGCTTCGAAATTTCCTCGTTGCGGTCCTACGCACTCTGCCTGAGCTGGCTGGCGGTGGCCAAGTTCCGGCAGGGTGGCGCCCCAGCCGCCGTTGGCCCGCTCATCCGGGAGGCAATTGAGACCAACCGAACCGCCCTCGATCAAGACCCCGTAAACGCCAAGGCCAGGGACGAACGCGATCTCATCCGCCAGCATGCCGCCGAGACCGGCGTCCCGGTGCCCGCGCCCTAGCAGGCCGCTGAAATACTCCCGCGGCCGCGTTGCGAGCGCCGTCCGGCCGCAGGCGTGGAGAAGCGGCGACAGCGATGCCGGACATCGGTGAGGCGCTTCGAC
>JBBQLF010000372.1:0-5446 GCA_038327695.1 Bryobacterales bacterium | reverse complement strand
CAACGCTACTGACGAAAGGCAATGCCGTCCAGGGGCAGACCCGGCGCATGCTCCGGAGTGAAACCCGGAAGTGAACCAACGCTACTGGCGAAAGGCAATGCCCTCCAGGGGTAGACCCGGCGCATGCTCTGGAGTGAAACCCGGATGTGAACCAACGCTACTGACGAAAGGCAATGCCCTCCAGCGGTAGCCCCGGCGCATGCTCCGGAGTGAAACCCGGAAGTGAACCAACGCTACTGACGAAAGGCAATGCCGTCCAGCGGTAGACCCGGCGCATGCTCTGGAGTGAAACCCGGAAGTGAACCAACGCTACTGACGCTCCTGGAATTCGTTGAAGTCGTCCGGCTTCTCCGGGCTGAGCCGGACACCGGAAGTAGTTCCGCCCGGAATCGTAGCTCTCACGGTCCCGTTGCGGTCCATGACGACGACCTCGTTGGTGCCGGTGACGCTCTGGCCGTCCAGACTGACTTGCAGATTGATGCGGGCCTTGGTGATGGTAGTGAGGACCCGGGCCTCGTTGAAATTGAACAGCACAATGGTCGCCAGGAACTTGCGGTCGCCCACTCGCACCCAGACTCCGTGAGAGGACGTCTGAGTGCCATCGGCAGCCGAAGCGGTCATAGTTCCGTCGCGGTGAAAGGTGGCGAGGTTGGGAATCGCCGGCAGCGTGGCAGGCAACCCGGCCGGCCGCAGTTCCGACATCCAGGTGCCCTCCAGCGTCTGGTTGGCCGGCACCACGGCCTTGTCCGGCGTGCGAATCGTGTCGAGAAGGCCCTGGGCCTGCGCCGCGCTTGTGAGGACGGCGGCGAAAATGAGAAGAGTGGATCGTTGCATCGAGGAGACCTCCTTCTGGTCTGAAGGGACGATACCGTTTCGGCGGTCTGTTCTTCAATGGCGAGGTGCTTCTCAGTTGGTGGCGAGCATGTTCCCCAATAAGCCGATTAGAATCAATGTTATACGTGCCTCCGCTCCCGGATGGCCCCTGGGGCGGTGCTATAGTTTGGGACTGGGGGCACTCCACGCTTGGACGCGCGGGCTGAGACGATCCGATTTGGGACCTTTGAGGTCCATATAGCTTCGGGAGAACTGCGTAAGCGGGGCGTGCGAATCAGACTGCAGGAGCAACCATTTCAAGCCTTGGTTGCACTCATCCAGCGGCCGGGCGAAGTGCTAACGCGGGAAGAGCTGCAACTGCGGCTTTGGCCCGCGGGGACGTCGGTCGATTTCGACCGCGGCCTCAACAAAGCCATCAACCGCGTACGCGAAGCGCTGGGGGACGACGCAGACAACCCCCGGTTTATCGAAACACTGCCTCAACGAGGCTATCGCTTCCTGGCCCAGGTGGAGACGGTTTCGGCCGCCAGCCCGGTGTCGCCGCAGGCCCTCGAAACCGGGCCGGGCCCAACCGGTATTCGCGCGCTGACCCAGTGGCGGCCGCTGCTGGTCATCGCCGGCGGGTTGGCCGCTGTCTTGCTCCTCGCCAGTGCCTACCACTTTCTGGCTGTGCCCTCCACCCGGATCGAGTCCATCGCAGTGCTGCCTCTGGAGAACCTGTCGGGCGACCCGGCCCAGGAGTATTTTTCCGACGGCATGACGGATGAACTGATCGGCGAAATCGCCCGGATCGGTTCCCTGCGGGTGATCTCCCGGACTTCCATCATGCGCTACAAGCGAGGGGCCCGGAAGTCGCTGCCGGAGATTGCCCGCGAACTGAACGTGGATGCCATCCTGGAAGGCACCGTGGTGCAGGCAGGCTCCAGGGTGCGGATCACGGCCCAGTTGATCCGGGCCACCGATGACCGGCATCTGTGGTCGGAACGGTATGAGCGCGAGCTCACTGATATTCTGGCGCTGCAAGGCGAAGTGGCGCGGGCCATCGCCGCGCAAGTCCGGATCAAACTGACGCCCGTTGAGCACACCAGCCTGACCCGGACACGCCGCGTGAATCCGGAAGCCTATGAGGCTTACCTGCGGGGCAACTACCTCCTGCAGCGGGGTATGCCGGGCATTGCCAAAAGCATCGAATTCTTCACGCAAGCCATCCGGCTGGATCCGTCACAGGCTGAGGCCCATGCCGGACTGGCTGAGGCGTTGTGCTTCGCCGGCATCTTCGGGCTGCGGCCGTCGGCGGAGACCTACCCCGAAGCACGAGTTGCGGCTCTGAAGGCACTGGAACTCGATCCATTGAACGCGGGTGCGCGGAACGCCTTGGCGAACGTCAAAGACGGCCATGACTGGGATTTGGCGGGTGGTGAGGCCCAATACCGCCAGGCGCTGCAATTGAAGCCCAGCCGCCTGCTCACGCGACTGTGGTACGCCGAGCATCTGACGCGCCTGGGCCGGTTCGACGCGGCGCTGGAAGAAGCGGCACGGGCGCTCGCGCTGGACCCCGTTTCTCCCATCAGCCATGTGAGCAGGGCCATGCTGTTTGTTCGCGCGCGGCGCTACGGCGAGGCAATTCAAGCCAGTCAGCAGGCGCTGGACCTGGACCCGGGTTCCGTCAACGCGCTGTGGTGGCAGGGTCTCGCTTACGCGGGTAAGGGCGAGCTCCCGAAGGCGATTGCCGTCTTACAGAAGGCGGCTGCCATGAACGGCGGACCGCTGTTCCGCGCGTTGCTGGGCCATGTCTACGGGCGCGCCGGGGAGAGAGCGAAGGCCCGGCTGGTCCTGGAAGAGCTGGCTCAAATGGCCCGGACGAGATATGTCTCACCCGTGGATTTCGCTGTTGTCCATGCCGGGCTGGGGGACGCGGACTCCACTTTTCTGTGGCTGGAGAAGGCCTATCAGTCCCGGGCAACCAGGATTCACGAACTGCGGTCCATGTACTTCGACAGTTTCCGTGCCGATCCCCGCTACGCCGCGCTGATGCGGCGGATCGGTCTCCCGCCCCAGGCAACGGACGGCACAGCCCGTCCACAATGAACCATCCGCTCCTCTGGTTCAGTCGAAGCGGCAGCTGGCGCGCAGCGCTTCAGCCAGACGGTCGCGGTAGTGGTTGCCGGTAATCAGGGTGACGCCGAACTGGGCAAGGTGGGCGGTGAGGTACTGCACTTCCAGCAGGGCGAAGCCGCGTTCGCGCAGGCGGAACACCAGATGGGCCAGCGCCACCTTGGACATGTCGCGGACGCTGTGGAACTTGGATTCGGCAAAGAAGGCTCCGCCGAGGTGCACGCCGTAGACGCCGCCGGCCAGTTGGCCATCCATCCAAACCTCGACGGAATGGGCCTTTCCGTCGCGGTGGAGGGCCGTGTAGGCGTCGATCAGGGGTTCGGTGATCCAGACGCCGGGCCGGGCGGCGCAGGCGCGCATGACGCCCTGGAAGGCCCGGTTGTAGGTGACGGTGAAGCGGCCCTGACGAATCGTGCGGGCCAGTGAGTGGCTGACATGAAAGGCATGGAGCGGCAGAATGGCGCGGCGGCCGGGCCGGTGCCAGGTGAAGATGCCGGGCTCGTCGGGATCGGCCATGGGGAAGGCGGCATCGCGGTAGGCGGCCTCCAGCATGGCGGGGTTCAGGTAGTCTGTGACGCGGATGATATCCATCGGCGATTCGCCCCTATTGGAGCGTTGGCGGCCAGAAGCCCTCGGGCACGCGGCTCAGCGAGGGTTGGACCCGGAGCAGCGTGTTCTCGCGGCTGATGACGGTATCGGCGGCGAGCTTGCGGTTGGAGGCGCCGCCTTCGGTCAGCGCCTCGGCGTAGGCGGGGTTGCGCCCGAGGCCATTGTCCATCATGCGGAGCGAGGTGAGCGGGGCAAGCAGGATGTAGGTGCCGGAGGCGGCGCCGGACATGATGCGGCAGGCCATCTCCGGGCGGTCCAGATTGATGGCGTCCAAGGCGGCGCGGCGGGCGCGGATCAGATCGCCGAAGATGGAGTCTGTGCCGGGCAGGATGCGGTAGATGGTGAGGCTGAAGTAGCGGGCCTTGGGCAGCGTGCGGATGGCCTGGTCCGGACGGTAGCTCAGGCTGGGCAGGTAGAGGCCGATTAGAATGCGGGCATCGGTTTCCGCGTTCAGCTTCTGATCGACGTCTTCGATGGAAGCAAACGAATCGTGCAGTTCCATCAGCCAGCTTTCCTGGGAGCCGGAGATAGAGGTGGCGGCCAGGGCGGTGATGTCCACCTGGGCGGTCGCGTAGCCGTGGATCAGGGGCAGGTCCGGGCGCCCGAGGGTGCGCAGGAAACGCAGATAGACGGGCGGTTCCGTCAGGCCCTGCGCCAGACCGGCGGCGGGCAGAATCGCCAGCGCCAACAGTGCGAGACTACTTGGACTGGACATTGACGGCGGTGCCGTAACAGAGAACTTCGGTGACGCCGGACATCACCTCCGTGGCATCGTAGCGGACGCCGATCACAGCGTTGGCGCCGGTGACGGCGGCGTGTTGGAGCATCAGTTCAAAGGCGTCATTGCGGGTGCGCTCGCAGAGGTCCGTGAGCAGGCTGATATTGCCGCCGATGATGGTCTGGAGCCCGGCGCCGATGGTGCCGAAGACGGAACGGGAGCGCACGATGATGCCGCGGACGACACCCAGATTGCGGACGGTGACGTAGCCTTCAACGTTGAAGGCGGTGGTCACCATGTTATGAGGCACGGTAGTAGGCATGCCTTGGATTGTACGCCCTCAGGCGGGCTTGAAATAGAGGACCAGGCCAGCGCCGGCCGACGCCAGCACATAGCCCAGATAGAGAAGGGGATTCGGCGCTTGCTTGGGCGGGTGGGTGATGACCGTGACCAGGACGTTCACCAGTGGCGCGAGGCCGAACACCAGCGGCATCACGTAGTTGGGTACCCCGCCGTTGCGGAACGCGAAGATGATGCAGATGGCGCCCAGCGCACCCAGTGCGCCGCCGATGGAGGCGTTGATGACGCCGGGCCAATTGAAGCCCTTCAGTTCGCCGGACGAGGCCAGCACGCCGCCGGGGATCAGCACGCCGACCAGAAAATAGGCGAAGCCGACACACAGCAAGGCGCGCAGGGGGTTGCCGAGTTGGACCTGGCCCTTGTGGAGGATGGGACCGTACATGCCCCAAAAAAGAGCGGCGCCGAGAGAGAAGATAGCCCAGAGCATTGCGTTAGTGTAGCACCCGGCCATCCCAACTGCGATAAAATCAACCCGCAAGGAGTAATCATGTCCATCGATCCCACCAGCGCGCTTTCCCGCCGCACTTTGTTGTCCTCCACGGCGGCCGCTTTCACCATTGTGGCCCCGCAGACCGTGCGCGGCACCCAGGCCAACTCCAAAATCGCCGTCGGCCTGATCGGCTGCGGCGGACGCGGCACTTATGATTCGAAGATCACGCACGCCGATCCTCGCGCCCGCGTCACCGCTCTCTGCGATCTGTTTGACGATCGCATTGAAACGGGCGCTCAGAAAATCAAGCTCACCAAACCGGCCGTCTACAAAGATTTTGAGAAACTGCTCGCCTCGCCCGGCATCGACGCCGTCATCAT
>JBBQLF010000371.1:0-5452 GCA_038327695.1 Bryobacterales bacterium | reverse complement strand
GTCACCGCCGGCCTCGCCATGCTCCGGCATCTCCAGGCCCACCCGGAAATCTACGGCCAGCTCGAATCCAGCGCTGCGCGTATCTGTGCCGCCGCGCCGGCAGGCGCGGTGGTCAACCGCGTCGGTTCCATGTTCACGTTCTTTTTTGGCGTCGATGGGCCGGTGCGGGATTGGGATACGGCGAAGGGGGCGGACACGGCACGTTTCGGCCAGTTCTTCCACCAAATGCTCGAACGTGGGGTCTACTTCCCGCCCTCGCAGTTTGAAGCCGCGTTCCTGGGTGCCGCCCACGATGAGGTGGCGGTTGACGCAACAGTGGCGGCCCTGCGCTCATTTCGATAACGTTGTTGCATGACCCGCAGAGATGTCTTGTCCGCCGGCGCGGCTGCGCTCGCTGGCTCCCGTCTGAGCGCCGCGCCGCAACGCCGCAATGTGATCTTCATTCTGTCCGACGACCACCGCTACGACGCACTCGGATTCATGAAGGCGCAGCCCTGGCTCCAGACGCCCCAGTTGGATCGCCTGGCGCGCGACGGCGCCCATTTCCAGAACGCCTTTGTGACTACGGCGCTTTGCAGCCCTAGCCGCGCCTCTGTGCTGACGGGCGTCTACGCCCATCGCCACGGCATCGTCGACAATAACACCCCGATCCCTAACGGCACCACCTTCTTTCCGTCCTATCTGCAGAAGGCCGGTTATAAGACTGGATTCTTCGGCAAGTGGCACATGGGTGCGGAAGGCGACGACCCCAAACCCGGCTTCGACCAGTGGGTGAGCTTTCGTGGGCAGGGTGTCTACAATCCCGGTCCCAACGGTTTGAGTGTGAACGGCCGGAAAGTGCCCCAGAAGGGCTACATCACCGACGAGTTGACTGGCTACGCTCTGGACTGGCTACGCACCCTGCCGAAAGAGCAACCCTACTTCCTGTATCTGTCGCACAAGGCCGTTCATGCTGAGTTCGAACCCGCGCCGCGCCACAAAGGCCGATACCAGAACGAGAAATTCATCTATCCGCCAACGATGGCGGCCGAAGGCGAAATGGCCCAGCACCGGCCCATGTGGGTCCAGAATCAGCGCAACTCCTGGCATGGCGTCGATTACCCGTACCACTCCACGCTCGACATCGCCGACTACTACAAGCGCTACGCCGAAACGCTGATGGCCGTGGATGAAAGCGTCGGCCGGGTTCTGGACGAGCTCAAGCTTCGCAACGAACTCGACAACACGCTGTTGATCTATATGGGTGACAACGGATTCGCGTTCGGCGAGCACGGCCTGATCGACAAACGCACGGCCTATGAAGAGTCAATGCGGGTACCGCTGCTGGCGCGCTGTCCGGAGCTATTTGGCGGAGGGCGGACCGTCAAGCCCGTGGTGGCCAACCTCGATATCATGCCCACCGTACTGGACGCTGCCGGCGTGACACCGCCGGAAGGGCTGGATGGCAGCTCCTGGCTGCCGCTGGCGCAAGGCAAGGCAGTCCAATGGCGGCAGGAGCTTCTCTACGAGTACTACTGGGAGCGGAATTTCCCCCAAACTCCAACCATCCATGCACTCCGGACGGATCGCTACAAGTTCATCCGCTGCCAAGGCATTTGGGATGTGGACGAACTGTATGACTTGCAGGAAGACCCGCTGGAGAGCCGCAACCTGATCTTCAGCCCCAAGCACCAACCGATAGTTGACGACATGCGAAAGCGTCTCTTCGCCGTGCTCGAGCAAACCAACGGCATGCGTATCCCACTGCAACCGGACCGGGGGAGCCAACAATCCCTGCGCAGTCCAGACGGCGCCAAGGCCGCGCAGTTCCCGGCTGAGTTGCACAAAAGACCCGCCACGCCGCCTCAACATCGCTGAATAGGATCCACCAGTTCACCTCAGCGAGCCAGCGAGCCAGCCAGCCGGCCCGCTAGGCAGGAATTCGGAAATACTCCTTGGCCAGTTCGGGATCCGCATTCATGGCCTGCGCCCAGGCACGCTTGGCCTCAGTTTCGTGGCCAGTGGCTTCGAGTGCGTGGCCCAGGTTGACCAGAGCGCATACGAAGTTGGGGCGTCTGGCGACCGCCTCAGTGTAGTAACCGGTTGCCGCCTCGGGACCCAGTACGGTCTCCGCCAACAGACCGGCGTTGTAGTAGATTTCGGGATCGGCTTTGCCCAGATTGATGAGCTGTCTGTGGTCGGCCAATGCCTGTTCCTGGTCCCCGGATTTCAGGCCAACCACGGCACGCGCTCGCAGCGCCGGCTCCCAGCCCGGCTTGGCGGCCAGCAACGCATCCAGTTCCGTCCGCGCTTCCTTCAGGTGATCTCCGTCGCAGCATGCCAGCGCCAGATTCAGGCGAGCTTCGAGCCACTCGGGCTTGATCTGCGCGCAGTTTTGGAACGCCTCTCTCGCCTCGTCTGCCGCACTGCGGGCCAGGCGCAGGTTACCCAGCCGGAACCAGGCCTCCGCATTCTGGGGCTTTCGCTGCACAGCCACCTGGCATACCTCCTCGGCCTCAGCACTCCGGTTTTCCCTTTCCAGCAGGACCGCGAGTGCGTTGTAGAGTTCATCGGAGTCCGGGCAGCAGGTGATTCCCTTTTCCGCCCTGCCTATTGCCTCCTCCGTCTTCCCTGAGTCAGTGAGCAGGTGCACCAGCTGGACATGGGCCTCGGACAGGTCGTCCTGACGAGTGACCGCCTCCTCGTACGCCCTGACCGCTTCTTCGATCTCGCCCTGCTTGCTGCGCACCAGCGCCAGATTCATCCATCTGTCGCTCGACGCGCTCTCAACCTGCACGAGGCGCTCACACCAATGGACTGAGTCTGCATAATCACCCTGCAGGTATGACGCGTAAGCAGCACCTTCCAGCGCCGCCGGCGAGGTGTCACCCAGGGCGAGTAACCGGACACTGCAGTTCATCAACTGGTCAGCGTCCTTCTGTTGGCGATACATCGCGATCAGGTTGCCGAGAGACTCGGTCTGGTGGCTTCCTTCATCCACGAGCGACTCATAGAGATCGGCAGCCGGCCCAAACTCACCCATCATCTGGTACGCCACAGCCAGGCCAAATCGAGCTGTGCCATCAACGGGGTGCTTCTCCAGGTACTTCTGGAGTGCCGCCGATGCAGCCTCATACTGCTTGGTATGAAGAAGGCTCAGTCCCAGCCCAAGCCGGGCCTGCTCATTGCCTGGGTCGGTGGACAACACAGTCCCCAGAACCGATTCCGCGTCCGCCCAACGCTCTGACTGCTGGTAGCACTGCGCCATGGCGCTACGAGTTTCCGCCGTGCCGGCCGCAAATCGGTGATACAGTTGCCAGTTCTCCGCCGCCAGGCAATACTCGCCCAACTCCATCTGGATCCGCGCCTGGCTGCACAGTGCATCAGGAAGATTCGGGCATCGTTGCAGAAGCCCGGCCAGTTCCTTGGATGCTTCCATCGGGGAGCCTTGGAGGTGGAGGGCAGCCGCCGTTCCGAGTGCCGTCGCAACAGACTCGAGTTGATCGATTGGCGTGGGCGCTGGCAGCGCGTCAGTCATTAGATTGTCATGCTCTCTTTCGTGCATCTCAGTTACTCCGCGCTCTTCTCCGTTCCGGAGATAGTGCAATCGTTGAACCTACCTAAGCAATCGGCGGAACCGCGCTTTGGATTAGAGCAATTCCACAAAGATTTCTCAGTCATTTCACTAGCTGGGCCGCATTGGGTGGAGGGACAGCGCCCCCGAGACGAATTCGGGTCGAGGGAGTTCGAAACCGGACCGGGAATTCGGGCTGCCTAACCCATGTTCTGGCCGGCGCAACCAGACGGACCGTGGCCGTTGGCTGGTGCAGAAACCCGGTTACGGAAGTCCACGCCACTGCCGCAGGCCGCTTCACTTCGCTCTCGAGCGGTTGAGCCTCGGAGATCAGGAAAGGAAGTTGCCGGCCGGTCCTGGTGTTCCGGAGCCGCGGCGGCCGAACGGTGACCGCGGCCATACCGGCGCAATGGTGGGCGTGGCCGAAACGAACCTCGACGGCAGGCTGGATACCAGGCACTGGACAACTTGGCCCCCGGGTCGCGAAATCCGCCTCCCGGCGTGCTGGTTGATTGCGGACGCCCGGCACGCGCCAAACAACTGGCGCGGACTTGCCAGCCGGGCCGGATCTAATGACGTAGTACCGCAAGCGCGGCCGCGGGCTTCGCGGGGCGGAGCCTGGGACCAGCTCGCGCCAGGCGGCGGGCACGATCGCCCAGCCAAACCCGGCCGGAGCGAACGAGGGGACCTCGGACAGCCTGGATGCATCTCGAATCGATGCGGTCCAATCATCCGGTTGAACCACAGGGATCGCCGGCTTCAGCTGGCGAATTGCCGGTGTTCGGAACGCGCGTGCCGGGGTAGCCATCTCCATCGGCAATGGCCCTCTCCGGTCCGGTACCGGAACGAGGCCAACTCCAGGCAGAGCGTACGTGGCTTGGCCACCTACCACCGGTGGCCGCAAGGCAGACCAAATCGTCGGCCGCGGAGCCGTGCGCGCTCGCCATCCCGGGAAGCGGAATTTCGTGCTGGTGCCCGGTTCGACACCAACGGACAGCGGCCATAGGCATGAGGTCAACTGTTGTGTTGGTGGAAAACTCCAAATCCAACTATCCGGCGGCGCGGAAGGAAATACCACGGACAAGACCCGAATCGCCGGCGTCCGGAATTGGCAGGCGAGGCTGATTAAGTCCGGCCCAACTACTGGGCATGTAATGGCGGATAGGGGCGCCACGTGCTTCTGGAGCAATGGACGTTCGGCCAGGCGATTTGCCTGGAACTGCGGTGCCTGGCGCCAAATCACCGGGTCTGCTGTTGCCTTCGTCAGCCATTCGGCACCACGGAACTGCAACTCATGCGTTGAATCGCCCGTGATACAAAGCTGCTGGAGGCGAACCGAGGAGGTGCGCCCCGGCGCCGCAAAGTAGAATCGAGGGTTCGCCTGCGACACGTGCGGACTGGCCGCTGGGCCAAGCCCGTGCCACGCCAGAGCCATTGATCGCTCAACCGGAACCAGCGGGGCGGGCAACGGAATCCGGCCTAGCCTTGCCACCGGCTGAGGCAAAGTCATCCAGCCGGGTAGAACTACCCGGGGTACCGTCACTCCCTTGTGCTGAATCGCCATCGTCCGGAACTCGAGTTCCGGCGTTGTCGTCGCCGGCGACCACAACAACAAGGCCGCCTGAGTAGCGGGAGATTGAAGAGCGCCTGCCTGCCGCATTCTCCAAATGCTGGCTCCCGTTGGCCTCAGGCCGCCGGCCGGGGTGTTGACCCAGGACACTGTGTTCCACATCAGGTCGATTCTGGGAGTTGGCTGCTGCTCGGCCCGCCAGCCAATCACACTGTTTGACTGTCTAGCCGAAACCTGGCGTCGTTCGCGGGTCCACTGCGGGCCAAGCGCGGTAAGCTGGCGATCCACGCCCGATCTTCGACCCGTTGCATGGCCAACCCAGTCAAGGG
>JBBQLF010000370.1:0-5454 GCA_038327695.1 Bryobacterales bacterium | reverse complement strand
CGTGACTGGCTCAGAGCAGAGCAAGCGCGGCAAGAAGGTCTAGAAGAAGGGGATCACCATGGCGTTGCTTGTGGATGGCGATTTGAGCCGGATTGAAGACCTGAAGGCGCAGGATACCAGCGTTCTGGACGTATCGGCGGGCGAGGGGATCGATCTGGAAGAGAAGCTGACTCTGGCCTGGCAGGAAGTGCAGGCGGAGGTGGAGTACTTCCTGCAGGAGGAAGGCGGGGCGACGGTGGATCAGGTGGCCGTGAGCATGGCAATGAAGCTGTGGCACACGTGGAAGACGCTGGAGACGGTGTACCGGGATGCCTTTTTCAGCCAGCTCAACGACCGCTACGGGCACAGGTGGCGCCACTGGGTCACGATGGCCGAGAAGCAGCTGCTGCGCACGTTAGAGATGGGCGTGAAGCTAGTGGACCAACCGGTGCGGCGACCGGTTGAAGTGGACGTGGCGGTGACAGCGGGGAGCCGGCCGGCGGGTTCGTACTGGCTGGTGGCGACGTTTGTGGATGCAAACGGCCGGGAGAGTGCGCCGAGCCGGGTAAAAGCCCTGGGCGCGGTGGTTCTCCACGGACTGACAGTGAGGGCACCAGGGCCCTTGCGCTGGAACGTGTACGTGGGGACGGTGGCGGATCAAATGGTGCTGCAGAATGCAGCGCCGATGGCGGCGGGCACCACTTGGATCATGCCGGAAACGGGCCTGGTGGCGGGCCGGCCGGCCGGAACGGGCCAAGTACCGGACCGCACGCTGCGACGGGTGCCGCGAAGCAGGAGGGGTTGAAGATGGCGTACGCAACAATCGACGCCGTGAACCGGTTTCGCACGCTCCTGGAGCAGAGTGGCGGTCTGCGGACGAGCCTGGCGGCGTTGTCCGGCAAGTATGGCCGGGACAACGGAGCGCCGGCTGACTTCACGATAGAGCCGCTGCGGGTTCCGGGCGAGATCCTCGAGAAGGCGCTTTCCCCAAAGCACCCGGTAGTGCTTGTGTATTGCGACCAGATTGAGAGCCGGCGGACGGAGAAGCTACGGCCGTTCTCAGGACGAATGCGGCTGGTGACGGAGATCCGCGTTTCGCAGGACCGGCTGGAAGGAATCACGGAAACGCTGTATTTCTACCTCGACGCGGTGCGGGACGTGGTGGAGAAGAGCACAGGGTGCGGCGGCGGCGGCATCTACCTGGACGGCGAATACGAAGTGACGATCGAGGCGGTCCGCAAGGGCGGACTTTACTTTCAGCAGGTGGCGAAGATCGCCTGCTGGGTGATGTTGAACAGATCCTAGAGGACGGTGAGCGATGGCATGTTACATATCAACGAAGCAGAACCGATTCTATGCGGCTCTGGAGAGCAGTTACGGCACAGTGGCGGGAGTGACAGCGTCTAACCGGTTCACTGGGGTGTCGCTGAAGATCCAGCACGAACAGGAGCGGCCGAAGCGCCGGGACAAGACGGGGTCACGCACGTATCGCGGGATCGCCGGGGCGCTGCGGGCCCGGACGAAGTACGAGACGAAGGTGTACCTATACGGGCGTGAGGCTGGCAACGTGGCTCCGCGATATGGAGCGCTGCTGGAAGCCGGCCTGGGGGCGGCACCGCGGGCGCAGAGCGGAGGGTTGACGGTGGTGTCGATCAGCGGGGACCGTGTGATTTTCGGAACACCCCATGCGTTTCAACCCGGCGACGGCGTGGCCCTGGCGGGCGAGATCCGCTTTGTGACGGCGATTCCGGACGCCACCAGCGTGCTGGTGAACGCGCCCTGGACGCAGGGGCAGACCGCGGGTGAGCTGACGGGCGGAACGGTGACGTACGGGCTGGCAACCAGTCTGCCCGGGGTGAGTCTGTACGATTACAGGTCACCGGAAGCAGCAGTGCAGCGGTTGCTGCGAGGCGCGGTTGTGGATGAGACCCAGTTTCGAGTGAGCGGGGACTTCCACGAGCTGGTCTTTGGCGGCGAGGCCGCCGATGTGCTGGACAGCGCGAGTTTCGAGTCCGGCCAGGGTGGTCTGACGCAGTACCCCACCGAGCCAGCGCTCGAGGAACTGTTTGAGGATCCGGTGCCCGGACACCTGGGGCAGGCGTGGATCGGCGGCTCTCCAAGCCGTGTCTACACGCTGAGCGAAGCACGGGTGACGGTGAAGAACCACATCGAACTGCGGGGCAACGACTTTGGAACGTTGTTGCCGCGCTGCGTGGTGCCAGGCGATCGCGAAGTGCTGGTGGACCTGGAGTTGTACAGCCGGGAAGGCGGCGTGTTCGACGAGATGTATCAAGCGGCGCGGAGCCGGTCCCCGTTGCCGGTGATGCTGCAACTGGGCGAGCAGGAAAGCCAGATGTGCGGCGTGTATATTCCGAACCTGATTCCGGTGGTGCCGGAGTTCGGAGACGAGGAATCGAGGCAACGGTGGCGGTTACAGGGATCGATCGCAGTGGGCACGATGGAGGACGAGATCTATGTCGCATTCGGCTGAAGTGCTGAACTACCAGAGCGCGGAGTGGGTAGATTCAGCGGTGATGCCGGGTGTGCAGTACCTGGTTCGGCGGGTGTCACTGGCACTACGGGCGGAGATCACACGGAGGGTCCGGACGCTGCTGGCGGAACTGGAGTTCAGGGAGGCCGGCGAGGGGCTGGAGGACCGCCTGAGCGCGGCGCTGGTGGCCGCGCAGGTGGACTTGGCGTATCTGAACTTGGGGCTGGAGCGGGTGCAGGGCCTGGACATCGACGGGGAGACCGCGACGGTCCAGGCCTTGGTGGAGCGTGGGCCGGAGGCGCTGAGCCGCGAGATCGCGCAGACGATCCGGGACCGTTGCCATCTGACCGAGCCAGAAAGAAAAAACTGATCCTCGCACTTCACTTCCATCTTTCCAATCCAGCCGGGTGGCGGTGCGAGGCGTGCAGAGCGAAGGGGCTGGAACAGCGGCGGGGGTGTGGGTGGAAGTTGGGCGGAGGGGTGGGAACGGGACGGATCGTCTGGGCCAAAGGCGACGTAGTGAGTTACGAGTGCCCGACTTCCGCGATTTCGGCGGCGAGCATGGCGTGGCTGGAGATGTTCGGGAGTTACCGGGCGGTTGGCGGACAGGCGATGGTCGAATGGTCCGCCAAGGACGCGGAGGCAATGGCCTGGCTGCAAGAGGAATGGGAGAAAGTACGCAATGAATCAAGAAAACAGTAGTGTGCTGGACCTGTTGCGCCAGGCGGTGGAGGCGGCGGCCGGTGACAGGCGGGTTAGCTTGAGCCGGCCAACGAGCCTGCCGAGCGTGGCGATGGGCGTGCAGGATTCGCTTCCGCAGACGAACAGTCCTGTGGTGACGAACATCGTGAACGGGCTGGCGGGTCTGACGGGTGGCAACACCGAGAAGCCCGCCTGGACGGAGTGGGTGTCGCGAGTGAATCCGATTGCAGGGTTGGTGGCGGGGTTGTTCGCAGGAAAGAGAGAGAGTGCTGCACCACCTCCTGTTGCGACCTACCTCCGGCCGGAGAGCTTTCGACTGGAGGCGGGTTTCGATGGGGCGAACGCCCCGGCGATAACGGCAGTGGAGCGGCAGGAGGGCGGGCAATTCCGGCCGGACGGAGGCACGAGCGGCGGCACGAACGGCGGACCGCAGGTTGTGGTGCAGGTGCAGGCGATGGACTCACGGTCGTTTCTGGACCACACGCCGGAGATCGCCGAAGCGGTGAAACGGGCGTTGCTGGAGTCTCACGGACTACGTGACGTCCTGGGGGAGTACTGAGCGATGCCGGAGTTTCCCAGATTGAACAGCGGCGTGACGGCGCAGTATCCGTTCCGGCGGATCCTGCAGCGACGGGTGCGCACGCTCACTTTCCTTGACGGGGGTGAGCAGCGCTACTCGGAAGCGGGAGCCAGGCGGCGGTGGGTGGTGGACTTGACACTGCTCACCGAGGAAGAGGCGACACGGATGGACGAGTTCGCCCGGCAGTATTTTGACACGCTGGAGCCGTTTCCATTTGTGGATCCAGTGGATGGGCGGACCTTTGAGAACTGCGTGCTGGAGGGCGGCGAGCAGTGGCTTCGGGCCGATGGCGAGCGGCGTCAGGCGACCAGGCTGGTGATTGCGGAGGAGATGAGCTGAGATGCTGTACTACCCAATTCAAAATACCGGCGCGGTGGCGCAGTTTCCATTGGTGAGAACCCGGCGGTGGCAGACGCTGGAGACTCTGACGCTGGGCGGCCATGCGGCCCGCGGGCTGCAGCCGGAGGCGCGGCGGGTGCACTGGCAGATGGACTACGTGGATCTGACGGATGGTGAGGCGGCGGCGTTGACCGAGCTCTTCGAGGACGCCAAGGGCGGGCTGAAGAGCTTCGTCTTTGTGGATCCCCTGGCCAACCTGATGCGGAATTCAGAGCGGATGGGACAGACGCCCTGGACGGTGAGCAGCGGAGTGAGCGTCCTGGGGAACGAGACGGAGAGCCCGGCCGTGTTCGCGCTGACCAATGCAGCCCAGGGGGCGGGCGGGTGCGGGCAGAGCCTGGCGTTGCCGGCGGGCCAGGAGTACTGCCTCAGTTGCTGGATTCTCGGCGGCGAAGGCGAGACGGTAGGGCTGCGCATAGGTGGAGCCGTGCAGCAGGTGGTGGCAACGGGTGTCTGGCAGCGGCTTTGGCTGGCTGCAGCGGCCGAAGGAGATGGCACCACGTTTTGTGGTGTGGAGTTGGCGCCGGGTGGAGTGGCGAGCGTCCATTCGGTGCAACTGGAACGTCAGCCGGGGCCGTCCGCGTACCGGGCCGGAACGGCGGATGGCGGCATCTACAGGGAGACGCGGTTCGAGCAGGAGGCGCTGGAGCTGGTGGCGTCGGGTCCGAACAGGAATAGGGTTCGAGTGAAGCTTGTGAGCCGGTTGACGGAGTAGAGCATGAATATCATCCACACAAAGAAGCGCGAAGAAGTTCTCGATACGCCCATACTGCTGTTTGACTGCACGCTGGCCGATGGCAGCGTGGAAAGGTGGAGCAGTCATCGGGTGAAGGCCGAAGGCGACGAGTATGAGGCGCGATTGCTGAGCCATGGCGACTTCCACTTGGGGCTGGCCGGCGAGGAGTCTCTGGATTCGGGGTCGCGGTTCCATCTCGAGCTGTCGAATGTGGATGGGCGGATCTCGCAGATCGACCAGGCGAGCGGCTGGAATGGGGCAAGACTCCGGGTTCGTTTCGGCTTCTTCGACCTGGAGAGCGGACAGGCGGTATCAGAACTGAAGGCCGTGTTTGTGGGGCTGGCCAACCCGGTGGAGGAGTTATCGGAAGCGACAGCGCGGCTGAGCTTCGTAAACCGGCTGAGCGTGCTGAGGGCCAGCGTGCCGGAGTTGCGAATCCAGCATCGTTGCCCGTGGCGCTTTCCGGCAACCGAGGCGGAGCGGCTGGAGGCCGTGGACGGCGGAACGCGCGGACGGTATTCGCCGTTTCACGGCTGCGGCTATTCGGCGGGCGTGGAGGGTGGTGCC
>JBBQLF010000369.1:0-5454 GCA_038327695.1 Bryobacterales bacterium | reverse complement strand
GATCGAGGTAGTTCTCGATGATCCCGTTGTGGACGACGACGATCTTGCCGGTGCAATCACGGTGCGGGTGGGCGTTTTCCTCGGTCGGCCGGCCGTGTGTGGCCCAGCGCGTGTGCCCGATGCCGTAGACGCCGTCAATGGGCGACAGCCGGACAGCCTCTTCCAGGTTGTGCAGCTTGCCGGAGACGCGCCGCAGTTCCAGGTTGTTGTGTTCGTCAATGACGGCCAGACCGGCTGAGTCGTAGCCGCGATATTCGAGCCGGCGCAATCCGTCGAGCAGGATTGGAACAGGTTTTCTTCCGCCAACGTAACCGATAATTCCGCACATGACGTGAACCTCCGAGTGGTGAGTGGGCGAACTAGCCGGCGGACGGGCCGTTTGTATCAGCCGATGACTTCGACTCGATACTCCTCGATCACGGGATTGGACAGCACTTCGGCCGCAATCCTGTCAAGGTTGGCAAGGACGACTTCCCGCTCCGTGCCGGGCGCGATCTCGATCTCAAAGAACTTACCTTGACGCACGCTCGCTATTTCCGGATGGCCCATCCCGTTGAGAGCGCGAGCGATGGTCTGGCCCTGCGGATCGAGGACGGTTCTCTTGGGCGTAACGTAGACGTGGGCTGTCATGGTAGTTCTTACCAGTCTAGCGAAGACCGGGCCGTTTGGAGCGAGCCTGGGCGCGCGGCCTACTCGTAGCGCAGGGCATCCACGGGATTGAGGCGCGCCGCTTTGGTGGCCGGCCACAAACCGAAGAAGAGGCCGACTCCGACGGAGACGATCAGGCCCATCGCCGCGGCCCACACCGGGACCGAAGTCGGCAGGGAGGGGAAAGCCAGGGCTGCCGCCTTGGAGATGAGCCAACCCAGCAACATGCCCAGCAGGCCGCCGGAGAATGTCAGGACCACGGCTTCGGTCAGGAACTGAATCACGATGTCGATCCGGCGCGCGCCGATCGCCTTGCGGATGCCGATCTCCTTGGTTCTCTCCGTCACCGACACCAGCATGATGTTCATCACGCCGATGCCGCCCACCAGCAGGCCGATGGAGGACAGCACCACCATCACGATGGCCGTCACGGCCGTCACCTGGCGGAAGTCCTCGATCATCTGCTCGGCCGTATTGAGCCCGAAATTGTCAGGCTCATTGAACTTCAGCCGCCGTTCCTGGCGCAGCACACCGCGTACCTCGTCAATCGTCTTGGAAAGCAAGCCCGGCTTGGCTGTCACCACCAGCATGTGCTCCTGGGCGTTGGGCTCGAGTTTCCTCATTGTGTGATACGGCAGCAGCACGCGATTGTCCTGCTGGCCCGGGAACGAGTTAGCCGGCCGGTTCATCACGCCGACGACATAGTAGGAGTGGCCATCCACCTGGATCTCCTTGCCGGCGGCATCGCCGGTGGCGAACAGGCTCTTGTACAGGTCCTCGCCGATGACGGCCACCGGCGAGCGGTGGTGGTTTTCGAATTCAGTGAAGAAGCGGCCCATCTTCATCTCGGCGTTGCCGCCGTCGGCGTACTTCTCATCGGTGCCGCCGAGGTTCAACTGGAACGCGTCGTTGCCCTGGTACTTGGCCGAGTGGATGCCGCGGCCCGGAAACAGGTAGGGGCTCACATTCTGTACCGAAGGACAGCGATCCCGGATGGCGACGGCGTTTTCGTAGGTCAACGGTTTGCGCAGCCACTCTTCGCGCGTGCGATGCCCGAACTTGATGCCGGCCGGGAACTTCAGCACCATGACGTTGTCGGTGCCGAAGCTTTTGATGGCGCCGGTGACCGCGCCGTCAAAGCCAGTCAGGATGCTGCCGACACCGATAATGGTGCCGGTGCCGATGATGACGCCGAGCACGGTGAGAAACGCCCGCAGTTTGTGTCCGCGAATGGCGTCGAAGGCCAGCCCGATGCCGGCGGCCAGCAGGGCCTTGTGGTTGATTTCGTGCTTCATTTTTCCGACCTAAGAGCCACGATGGGGTCCAGTTTCGACGCCTGTTGCGCCGGGTAGATTCCGAAAAACAGGCCAACCGTGGCCGAAAGCCCGACGCCGAGGACCACCGAACTCAGGGGCAGTTCCATCGGCACGGGCGTCGTACTTCTGACGATTATCGCCACCGCCCAGGCGATCATGACGCCCACCAGGCCGCCAGTGCCCGACAAGACGGCGGACTCCACCAGGAACTGCCGCAGAATGTCAGTCCTCCGCGCGCCGATTGCCTTGCGGATGCCGATCTCCTGGGTCCTTTCCGTCACCACGGCCAGCATGATGTTCATGATCACTACGCCACCCACCACCATGAACACGCTCACCACCGCCACGGCGGTGGCGGCGATGGCGCCGGTGAGCTTATCCCACATCCCCATGATGGACGCCGAATTGAAGACCATGAAGTTGTCTTCCTGGCCCGGCCCCTGGTGGCGGTAGGCGCGCAGCAGCACGCGGACCTCGTCCATGGCCTGCTGGAAATGGTCGTGATCGATCGCCTGGATGGAGAAATTCAGCCATTTGCGGGCGCCAAACGCCTTGAAGAGCGTGTAGATGGGGATGTGCACGAAGTTGTCCTGCGATTGGCCGAAGACGCTGCCGATCCTCTTGGCCACCCCGATTACCAGGTACGGCCGTCCGTTCAGCTGCACCTCTTTCCCGATGGCGTCCACATTGGGGAAGAACTTTTCCTTCAGGTCCGCGCCGATGAAGACCACCTGGCGGCGGTTCTGATTCTCGCCGTCAGTAAAATAGCGCCCGGATTCGGTTTGGATGTTGCTGAGCACGTTCAGATTGGCGGTTCCGCCGGTGATGTTGACGTCTTCCATCCGCTGATTGTTGAAGGTGACATCGGCATTCCGGTCGGTTGTCATGCCCATGTCTTTGACGAGGGTGACGCGCGATTTCAGAAACTCGAACTCGTCCGGCCTCAGGTGCGGGTTCTTGCGCTGGAGTTCGAGGAATTTCTTAGGATTCCAGTCGCCGAAGAAGGCGAAACGAGTCACGACGAACCCGTCGGCGCCCAGGTCCGCGATCTTGTTGGCGACATAGACGTCCATGCGGTGGATGACGGCCATGACGGCGATCAGTGTGGTGGTGGACAGAATGATGCCCAGCAGCGTCAGGAAGCTGCGCAGTTTGGCCGAGCGGAGGCTGGCGAGGGCTATGGAGAATGCCTCCATGGTGGAGGCGGTCGAGTTCATCTTATGTATCTAGACGCAGGCAGGGGGGGAGTTGTTCCGCCCGGCCGTCATTTTGGCGTTCACCGGTCGCGCGCGATCCAATCTCTTACCAGAGGATCGAGCCAGAACCGCGGCTTGTTCCTGGCGATGAATCCCAGGTGGCCGCCGTGCTCGGGCGTGACCAGGGTAATGAAGGAGTTCGCCCGCAGGGCCGCGGTTTCGTAGATCGCGAACGGGATCAGGGGATCGTCCTGGGCCTGGACCACCAGCGCCGGGACGCGGATGCCGTCCAGGAAACTCAGGGCTGATTGGGTGGCGTAGTAGTTCAGCGCGCTGCCGAAGCCGAAGGCCTTGGCCGTGAAACGGTCGTCGAAATCAAAGATCGTATGGGTGCTGTCGATCCCATCCAGCGGAAACTTCTCCGGATGGGCCGCGTGGCGCCGCCGGTACCGCGCGCAGAGGCTGGCGATGAACCGCCGCGCGTAGAGCACATTGGCCGGCGCGCCCAGCCGGCGCACGCAGGCGTGGAGATCGATGGGCGTGGAAATGGCGCAGACGCCCGTTACGAGTTCGGCCGCCGCCTGGCCCATCTCGCCGGCGAGCTTCAATGTGACGTTGCCGCCGAGGGAGAAACCTACCAGGAAACGAGGCCCCCGGCCCGCGGCGCGCAGATGCTCCAGAATGGCGCGCGCATCCTGGGTCAGCCCGGAGTGGTACAGCGTGCCGGTCAACGACTCGCTGCCTCCGCAACTGCGCATGTTGAGGCGGTGGACGGTGTAGCCGGCCTCCAGCAGGCACTGGGCCATGGAGATCATGTAGCCGCTC
The DNA here is from genome assembly GCA_038327695.1 of Bryobacterales bacterium. Taxonomy (GTDB): domain Bacteria; phylum Acidobacteriota; class Terriglobia; order Bryobacterales; family Bryobacteraceae; genus Paludibaculum. Next base: position 1,469 of record JBBQLF010000369.1, on the reverse strand, counting down.
GAACTGGAGCCCTCCAGCCCGTGGTGGAGCAGCACTTCTCCGCGGGAGCGGCCCTCCGGCCTGTTCTCATGGACCAGCACGCGTGTGCCGGGTTCGGTCTCGTAGCGCACCGAACGCAGGCCGAAGCGCTGCTCGTCAATCGATCTGGGCCAGAAGTTGCCCGCGATCGTCAGGAGGTGAGGATTGCGGAAAAGAGGGACGAAGGGCCGCAAACCATCATTGTAAGGGTTGGGGCGCGGCGGTGTCAGTCGCCCTCGATATCTCTGTCCAGCAGGCCGGGTTCGGATGACTTGCGTGCCAGATCCTCGGTGAGGATGATCGCCTCGGCCAGGTCGCGCATGGGGCGCCGCAGCCGCCGGCTTTCCATCATTGTAGGGGTTGGGGCGCGGCGGTGTCAGTCGCCCTCGATATCTCTGTCCAGCAGGCCGGGTTCGGATGACTTGCGTGCCAGATCCTCGGTGAGGATGATCGCCTCGGCCAGGTCGCGCATGGGGCGCCGCAGCCGCCGGCTTTCATTGCGCAACCGCAGGTAAGCCTCCTCCTCGGTGAGGTTGAGCTTGTACTGGAGGATGCCTTTGGCGCGCTCCACCAGCTTGCGGGTCTCAAGCTGGCGCTTCATCTCCTGCGTCTCTTCGACGAGCCGCGCGTTTTCTCCCTCCAACCTCGCCCGGGCAATGGCGCCGCCCATCTGCTCTCCGATGAAGGTAAGCAGGGCGATCTCCTCGGGAGCGTGGTTATAGCGTTCCCGGTGATGCACGTTGATGACGCCGATGACTTCTCCGGCCGAGATCAGCGGCACGGCGGCAAACGCCTCATAGGTGTCCTCCACCAGGCCCGGCAACCGGAGGAACCGCTTGTCGTCCGGGGCGTGCTCGGAAAGCACGACAACGCTCTTATTCTCTACGACCCATCCGGTGACGCCCTGTCCGATGTGCATGCTCAGGTGCCCGATTTCGGCAGCGTGCGGTACCTGGGAGGCCCGCAGGATCACCTCGCCGCTCTCGGGTTCCAGGAGATAGACCAGACACGCGTCGCATCCGGTTACCTGAACGGTCATGCCGACGATTTCGCCCAGCATCTCGTCCACAGTCCGGTTGGACGAGACGATCGCGCTGATACGATGGAGGAGAGGGACTTGACTGGTAGTTGGTTCCATTGCCGTGAAAGAGGCCATTCTGCTTGTAGGATATGAACTGGCGCGCCGCCGGTCCAATCGAAACTTTCTATCATGCTCATTCCGTCTGTATGTCCATGGTTCGCATTCCAATGAGTAAGCTTCTGGCCGCTTTTCTCCTCACCGCCACCCTGCCCGCTCTGGCCGCACCGCGCTGGTACCGAGTGGCCTCCGGGCGCTGGGAGCTCTTCACGGACGCCGGTGAGAAGACTGGCTCCGCGGTGCTGCGCCAGTTGCTGGAGATGGAGAGCGTGTTCGGCGCCATGGCTGCGCCGCTGCCGGAATCGACGCCGCC
>JBBQLF010000368.1:0-5477 GCA_038327695.1 Bryobacterales bacterium | reverse complement strand
CGGGCCGGAGCGGGAACTGGCTCGTGTGCGGGCGGCCGCGGCGGACTACCACGCGCGCAAGACGGAGACCGCGCTGAACGGGTTGCGCGGGCTGAGGGTAGACGGAGCCGACGCAGAGGCGGAGCGGCTCTACTACATCGTGGCGTGCCTCCGGCGGCTGGATCGGGAATCGGAGATGTTTGCGGCACTCGACGAGTTGAGCCGGCGTGCGCCCGCGTCCGTATGGAGGCAGAAGGCGCTGCTGCTGGCCGCCAACAGCCTGCTGGTGAAGAACGACGCGGCTTCCTACACGCCGCTGTACCGGGCCTGCGCCGACAGCGTGCCTGATTCAGACGGGGCGGCACACTGCCACTGGAAGGTGACGTGGCGGAGCTACCTGGAGCGCCGCGCGACCGCCTCGACTGACCTTCGGGCGCATTTGACGCTCTATCCAGGTTCGGAAAAGGCCGGGGCCGCCCTGTATTATCTGGGGCGTCTGGCGGAACAGACGGGCGACTTTGCGGCGGCCAAACGCTACTGGACCGAACTGGAGACGCGGTTTCCCAACTACTACTACGCCATGACGGTGCGGCCCAGGCTGAAGAGGGCTGAGATTGCGCGAGCCGGCGCGTCCCAGGCAACGGACAACTTCCTGGCGGGTATTGTGTTTCCGGAGCGGATCCGGGTGGCCGAGGTGAGCGCCGACGCGGCCACGGCACATTGCGTGGAGCGGGGACGGCTGCTGGTGCGCGCCGGGCTGGACCGGTGGGCCGAGGGCGAACTGAGATTCGGTGTCCGGGCCGGGCGGCAGGCCGTGCCGCTGGCGATGGAATTGGCCGAGATTGCGGCCCGCCGGGGCGCCTATGACATCAGTATCCGCTCGATCATCGGAATACTGCCGGAGTATCTCTTCATGAGCCGGGACGGAGCGCCGCTGCGGTTCTGGAAGCTGGCGTTCCCGTTTCCGTACCGGGGTAAGATCGAGCGTTACGCGGCGGCGGAGAAGCTGGATCCGTTTCTGGTGGCGGCACTGGTGCGGCAGGAATCGCTGTTCGATAAGGACGTTGTTTCCTACGCCAAGGCGATCGGCCTGATGCAGGTGATGCCGGGCACCGGCCGGGAGTTGGGGCGGCGGGTGGGGCTCGGGGTGGTGCGGCCGGCGACGCTGAAGAACGCGGACACGAATCTAAGGATCGGCACCTACTACCTGCGCCGCCAACTCGATGCGCGCCAGGGCAGCGTGGAAGAGACGCTGGCGGGCTACAATGCGGGCCCGAGCCGCATTCCGGTGTGGCGGAGCTGGGCAGAATATCGCGAGCCGAGCGAGTTTGTGGAGAACATTCCATTTGCCGAGACCCGCGACTACGTGCAGATCATCACGCGGAACGCCGATATTTACCGCTGGCTGTATGCCAACGAGCCGTTTGAGCCCGAGGCGGCGCCTGTGGTGCGGCGCGCGGCCAAGACTCCGGCCCAAACCAAGGCAAAGGCGAAACCGAGTGCAAAACGAAGGAAATGAGCGCTTCCGGAGCCGCCGGGTAGCGCATTTCACTGAGAGCGTCATCCGCGAGATGTCGCGCCTGGCAGCGCGGCACGGGGCTGTGAATCTGGCCCAGGGCTTTCCCGATTTCGAGGCGCCCGCGGAGTTGAAGGCGGCGGCGGCGCAAGCCATCGCAGACGGCCACAACCAGTACGCGATTACGTGGGGCGCCAAGCCGCTGCGCGATGCGATAGCGGCCAAATACCAGCGGCACTATGGGCTGGCGCTGGACCCGGAGACGGAGATCACGGTGGTGTGCGGGTCGACGGAAGGTATGATCGCGTCGTTGCTGGGCACAACCAACCCGGACGACGAGATCATCATCTTTGAGCCCTACTACGAGAACTACGGGCCGGACGCCGATCTGTGTTCGGCCCGGCGGCGTTACGTTACGCTGCACGCGCCGGAGTGGCGGTTTGACCCGGACGAGTTGCGAGCCGCCTTCAACCCGCGCACCAAGGCGATTATCGTCAATACGCCGAACAACCCGACCGGGAAGGTGTTTTCGAGGGAAGAGCTGACGTTGATCGCGGAGTTGTGCCAGGAGCACGATGCCCTTTGCATCACCGATGAGATTTACGAGCACATCACCTACGATGGGGCCGTGCACATTCCGATGATCACTTTGCCGGGCATGCGGGACCGGACGATTCTGGTGAATTCGATGTCGAAGACCTACTCGGTGACGGGATGGCGAGTGGGTTGGGTGGTGGCGCAGCGGGCGCTGAGTGCGTCCATCCGGAAGGTGCACGATTTCCTGACGGTGGGGGCGGCGGCTCCGCTACAGCAGGCCGGAGTACTAGCTCTCTCATTACCGGATGCGTATTACGTGGGTCTGGCTGAGCACTACGCCGGGCGGCGCGACCGGCTACAACCGCTGTTGGCGGCGGCGGGTCTGCGGTGCTTTCGGGCCACAGGGGCCTACTACCTGATGACAGAGATCACATCGGCGACCGCGCTGGACGATGTGGCATTTTGTCGCCATTTGATTGAAGACATTGGAGTTGCTGCGGTTCCAGGCAGCAGTTTCTTCCACCACCCGCAATTGGGACGGCACTTAATTCGCTTCTGTTTCTGCAAAAATATGAGACTCTGGACTTGGCTGGACTACTACTACGGAGAGTGACCGCAGGAGATTAGATATGCTGCCGAGTTTCCTTTTGCCAGAACAAGTTGTCCGGCAGAGCGGCTCTGGACCTGCAATCACGCTAGGTGACCAGGCTGGCGGGGTGGTTTCCATCACCCTGGGCGTGAACCGGATCATTGAGCAAGAGAGCCTGGATGTCATGATTTGGGGCTCCACCGATGGGCAACAATGGGGCACCAAGCCCATTGCTGCCTTCCCGCAAAAGTTTTATTGCGGAACCTATAGTCTGCTAGTGGACTTGACGGAGCAGCCGGAGGTGCGGTTTTTGCGCGTGGACTGGAAGATGAACCGGTGGGGCCGGGGCGAGCCGACGCCGCTGTTCGGATTCTACGTCTTTGTGGATGCCGTGAAGCAGGGCGTGCTACAGGCGACGATGTAGCGGACCGGGCCAATCTAATCTACTGCGGGCCTGTGATGGTAAGTGTGCGACCTGGGGTCGCACTTGAGCGAGTGTGCGCGCCCCCATCGGGGCTAGTGTAGTATCCAGCAAACAACTGAACACAAGAACCGCTTGCTTACGCGCGCGGTTCAGTTTCGAAAAACGCTTGCTCACGCGCGCGGCTCAGTTTCGAAAACCGCTTGCTTACGCGCGCGGTTCAGTTTCGAAAAACGCCTGCTCACGCGCGCGACTCAGTTTCGAACGGATGTTCACCCCTTCGGGCAGCCTCCGGCGGGGGCTAAACTATTGCAGTCACAATAGTTTACGGCGCGACGGCAGAGATTTGCGCGTGACTACACGAGTGCCCAAGTGGGGCAGCACCGTCGGCAGTCGAACCGATGCCGCTTTGAGCAATTCACCGGTCTGCCGGCAGGGGGCCGGAATGCGCAGGCAACTGGCGCCGCCCTCCACCTGGACCTGCATCGAGCACAGCGTGGCCAACTGCGCCAACCCCTCTTCGACCGTTGCGTTCAGTCCCACCCACGCGCGGCTCAACTCGCGCCGGATCATGTATGCCAGCATCACCACCAGCACGTGCCCGCGTGTGTGATCTTCGGTACGCACGTAAATGGGCCGCATCTCCAAGTGCACCGTCTTCGAGTTGCGGAATGCCATCTCCACTTCGGTCAGATCCTTGTAGCGGTCATGCACCACTTGCTTGGAAGCCGCCGACTCGGGCAGGTCCGTTTTGAGCGCGTAGCAGCCGTCCAGCCGTGCCTCTTCGGTCCGCGCCGGCTCATCGGCGACCAGTTTCAGCGTTCTCGCTTCGCTCTCCACCTTCAGCCACTCAGCGGTTTTCAACCGTGCGATTTTAGCCTTCACCTTCTTTTCCGCCGTGCTCACTTTGGCCTTGGGATGCGCCGCCAGATAGTTGTTCCGTTCCTGGATGAGCGCCTCTACCCTGGACTGCTTCGAAGTCCGCGAATCCGCCATCTCTTCGGCCCGCGCGGGATTGCGCCGCAGCACGTAGCGCACACGCTCCTGTTGAACCTCGCAGAGGGCATCGTCAAACAACGCCATTTGCAACACGCCGCCCGCGAGTAGCTTTTCAATTTGCGGCTTGGTGATGGCGGTGATGTAGTGAAAACCGGCCTTGGACAACTCTTCGATCTGGCCGCTTTTGATCATCCCGCGGTCGCCCACGAAGGTCACCCGCTCGCAGCCGAAGCGCTGGCTCGCCTTGGTGATCTGCGCGCCAAAGGTCTTCGTGTCTTGCGTATTACCGCGGAACACTTCGGTCGACACCGGCGCGCCCTCTTCGTCGCACAACAAGCCGATGACGATTTGTTTTTTGCCTTTCTTGCCATCGCGGTTATAGCCGTAGTCGCCGAGGGCGTTGTCCTCTCCTTCCAGATAGCTGCTGGTGACGTCGTAGAGGAACAGTTCCGGCTTGCGCTGGCGGTACCGCGCGGCAAACAGGCGCCGTTCGATCTCATCCTGGTGTTGGCACAGCCAGGTCAAGTTGCCGTAGAGATCGTTTTCATCAAAGCCGCGCCGGATGCTCAGCACGTCGCAGGCGGCGTGCACCTGGGCCAGGCGGACGGCCGACAGGCGCGAGCCCTGATCCAGAAGGCGCGCGATCACTTGCCACAACGCCAGTTGGCCGGCAAAGCCGGAACCGAGGGCGTGATCGATGCCCAGGCGCCGAGCCACCTCGGCGGCTGTCCAGACGGCGCCAACGGAAGCGCCCTGCTGCAACTGAACGTTGTTGATCGACGCCAGGGTGGCCAGATTGCCCTTGTGTTTGAGGGCCAGTTCGATGGCGGCGATGGCGGCGGGATCGCAGTGGGTGAGGTTGGCGATATCACGTTTCTTGACGGTGCCGTCCTGGCGGAAGGACTCGCGAAGGTAAATGGACTCGTAGACCTTGCCATTGGAGGAGGGCCACTTGGCGCGGGCGACGTACATGTCCACATAGTAAGGCACTTCTCTCCGAAAGTAAAGGGGAAAAAGCACACAACGTCAACAATCTGCATGTCTACACAATCGAGGCAAAAACACACCTATCCTACTGATTTCACGCCGCTTAGACCAAATCACGGAGGTGAACATCCGTTGAAAAGGGCGGCCGAAGATGTGAAGCGGGAGGCTCGGGAGAAGGCGAGGGCAGTGGTGCGGGAGCAGTAGAGCGTTCAGGCGTGGTCTTCGGCGGCGAGGGCGCGTCTTGAAAAAGGCGCCGAAGATGTGAAGCGGGGGGCCACGGCCAAGGTGAGTGGAGTGGTGGGGAGCAGTAGAGCGTTCAGGCGTGGTCTTCGGCGGTGCGGGCGAGTTTTGAAAAAGGCGCCGAAGATGTGAAGGGGGAGGCACGGGACAAGGCGAGGGCAGTGGTGCGGGAGCAGTAAAGCGTTCAGGCCTGGTCATCCGCGGGGAAG
>JBBQLF010000367.1:0-5502 GCA_038327695.1 Bryobacterales bacterium | reverse complement strand
GCCGGCCTCGATTTGACGCCGGACCACTTCGGTTTTGGATTGGCTGATCAAGCGTGAATGAGTCCGGCCCTTCACGGCACGGGTCAGGCTGAAATAGGGGCCATGGCGGGCCTTGGAGCCGGTGGCACACGAGCAGCCAGGTTTACTGCACTTGACGAAAGGATCCGACAGAGAGCCGCGGCGCATGGGTTTGGGCTGAGCCAGTCGCGCAGCCAGTTGGAGAGCGGCATCCGATGGGGTGGTGGAGTCGGGCATAGCAAATCTTACGGCTGTTACAGCCCTAAGGCAAGCCAAAAGAAAAGGCGTCTACACGATGCCTGCAACTTTGGTGTCGTGCACCCGGGTGGCAGGGTGGCAGTAGCAGTTTGACATTTCCGGGAGTCCACCGGGAAACTCCTGACGTGAGCCGCCAAAGCGCACGCAAGGGAGAATTCCCGATGGACGAACAGAGTTTAAGCGATACGAAGTGGGTGTGCAAATGTCACGTCGTGTCCATGTCATGCCCATCCCGAAGTGCCGGAGACGAACACCGTACGTGCAACTGAGACCGCACCTGGGAGAGGTGTTCCGGCAATTGGCCGGACACAGGGAGAGTCGGATCGAAGAGGGTCATCGAATGAGCGGTCACGTGCACATGATGATCTCGAGTCCACCGAAGCACGGTGGGCCGAGGCGCAGCGGTGGTCCGTGAGTACATTCGGAACCAGGACAAGGAGGACGAGCGGCTCGGCCAGTTGAAGCTGGAGTACCGAACGCCACCGTCGAGGTGGCTCACAAGTAACCGGGCCGCGCCAGCGACCCCGTGAGCCGCTGTGAGCGGCACACCACCAAGAAGGGGCACCCTTGGCGGGTGCCCCTTCTTCTGTCTGAATTCCGTCCGTTGTCTATTCCACGTCTCTCGGACGCTTCTTCCGGTTGCGCTTGCGAGCCAAAGCCTGCTTCACACGCTTCTTCTCGCCGGGCTTCATGTAGTAGGAGTGTTTCTTGATTTCCTTGATGATGTCCTCCTGTTGCACCTTCCGCTTAAAGCGACGCAATGCGGATTCAAGAGTCTCACCGTCCTGAATAACGACTTCTGCCATTTCCTACTCACCTCCTTCCGGCGTGGATTCTGCGCAAACGCGCAATCCACAGGATACCATGCCACGTTCCGGAGGATGCTTCCTTGAACTGAATCCCACAGCCCTGGCCGCCCTGTATTCGAAGGTGACCTGCATGGTATCCGGCGGCTCAGTGTCGTCCTGGAATCAGTACTTGCCGCCCAGCGCCACCACAGCGCGGGGCATTGGCTCGCCCAGAGCCATGTGCACGATGTCGAGCATGTCCACGCCGGAGCCGGTCAATTGGTCGCCGGCGTAATCCCAGAAGAAGCGGAAATACGAATACGCGTCCGGGTAGACGCCGAAGCGATTGGGCTTGAACTCGCGCGCCGGCGCGGGGGCTTGCAAGAGGTCCCAGTCGAGCCCGCGTGGAGGCCCGCCGCCCGGCAGATTACCGATGCCCTGTTGTGGCTGGTTGCTGTAGATCCACGTCCGGCAAATCGTAACCTTGCCGAGCGTGCCGTCGGCGCTCGCGAGAAACGACCCAGGTCTGCTCGCCAAAAGTGACCCGCCCAGGCCGCTGCGCCAGAGGGCCTTCGGCGTGCCGCGCCACGCGGCATTCGCCGCGGATGATAACGCCACACCAACTGGCTACGGGAAACAAGAGACTTGCGCGCCTACGGCACGGATGATGTCGCCAGCCCCGCGTCGCGCCCCGTGGCGCGGCCTGTTTTTGACGGGGGTAACTCTAAATGAGCAGTGGTGGGTCATTTCTCGTGAGCGCCGAGGAGCGTGCCGTCGCGCACCATCTCGCACGCCTTTTGGAAATGCTCGCCGGAGCGCTGCCAGGTGCCGGCTTGGACCACGCGGCTGTTCGTGCGGACTTCAACTGAACGAAGTTGAGCCACGAGCTTCTAAACACGAAGTGAGGCGGCTCAACATACCGGCGCCCAACTTCTTGTGAACACCATCATCCGAGTATGGCAGGGCAAGTGCGATAGGAAGCCACTCCTCCCAGGCACCGACTACTCAAGAGAGGCCAACCGGACAGGAAGAGCTTCGCCATGAGCCCTGCCGCCTCTGAACCGTTGGTTGATTCAGACCGTACGTCTTCCATGGGCGCAAGTTGACGCTCGTGGGTCGCACTGAAGCCAAGCGAAGCCTGCTTACCCGCAGGACTGTTTCCGATCTGGGGACAGAAATACTCTAGTACAGCCGCCTGCCGTCTCCAACTTCATGTTCTCTACCACCACACACTGCGCGCTGCGGGCGCTTCTCATCCTGACGGAGGAATCCAGTGAGGGGCTCGTGCTCGGTTGTGACATCGCAGTTCGGGCGTCGATCCCGGCCAACTACCTCTCGAAAGTGATGCTGACCCTGGCCGGGGCCGGGCTGGTGGAAGCGTCGCGGGGCAGCAATGGGGGCTATCGCCTGCTGGTTCCTCCACACGACCTCAAAGCTCCTGACAGTGGTCCGTTTGTTTGACCGGCAGTTCGTCCCGAAGGCGTGTGTCCTTGGCCTGAAGAAGGAATGTTCCGACGCCGCTCCCTGCTCGGCACACGCGGCCTGGAGAGACGCCAAGGCCGGACTCATGAAGTTTCTCGAAGAGACATCCCTGGATGACATCTCGGGCGGCAACTTCGAGCTGATCAAGCCCCGGCGGCGGCGGTCCGCTTAGCCAGCTTCCGGCCCGATAGCCCGAAATAGTGCTTGCAATCTCCAGCGAGAGTTGTATAGTTGTTCATGAAGAAGTAACCAATGCTCTCCGCCACGGCAGAACACGCAGTTCGGGCACTTATGCAATTGGCTGTCCTGGGCCGCGACGGCGCAGTCACGGGCAAGTTGCTTTCGGGCCGTGCGGGCATTCCGCCAAACTACCTCTCCAAGATTCTGGCGCTGCTGAGCCACGCGGGGATGATCAGCGCGACCAGAGGCAGCAACGGCGGGTATCAGTTATTGAAGAGGCCGGAGCAGATTTCCCTTGCCGAAGTGGTGGAACTGTTCGACAACTCACGTTGGCGGAGGCGCTGCTTTCTGGATTGCGGGCAAGACTGCGAGGAGGCGGCCAGTTGCGCGGCCCACGTCGCGTGGCAGGAATGCCGCCAGGTTTTCGAGCGCTTCCTGGATCAGACCACGATCGCCGCATTGGCTGGCCCGGCACATCGGCCGCTGGTCAATCGCCCCGAGTTGAAGCGGCGGCGCGCGTCGTGACGAGCCCGGAACTGCTGCAGATCGAGGTGCCGGGTGAGGGCTATCACAAGGGCCTGATCTCGTGCCAGGTGGCGTGTCCGGTGCATACGGACGCGCGCGGCTACGTGCGCGCCATTGCCGAGGGGCGCTTTGACGAAGCCTATTTGATTGCGCGCGGCCCGAATCCGTTTGCGTCGATCTGCGGGCGCGTCTGCGGCGCGCCTTGCGAGGCGGCCTGCCGGCGGGGCAAAGTGCCGCGTGTGGATGACGACGGGCGCTTCGTCGCCAATGACCGCCCCATCGCGATCCGCGCCTTGAAGCGGTTTGCCTGTGAACACGCCGGTCCCGAGGCGCGGCCGCCTCTGGAGGTCCTGCGCGCCATCGAGAATTTCACGCCGCCCATCGCCGCCGATGCCGACGAAATGGCGGCCTTGCTGCGCGCCTCCCTGGACGGGCGGTTGCAGAAGGCGGACGGGCAGCGCGTGGCCATCATCGGCGCAGGTCCGGCTGGTCTTTCCGCCGCGCACGACCTCGCCTTGCTGGGCTTCCGGCCCGTGGTGTTTGAGACTGAGACGGTGCCCGCCGGCATGTTGGCGCTGGGCGTGCCGGCCTACCGCTTGCCGCGCGACGTGATTGCGCGCGAAGTGGCGGTGATAGAAGCGCTGGGCGTGGAGATTCGCTGCGGAATCACCATTGGCAAGGATATCCAGTTTGCCGATCTGCGGCGTGATTTCGCCGCAGTCATCGTGGCCGTTGGCGCCAAGAGCTCCAGATCGCTGGGCCTGCCGGGGGAAGGCGGACCGGGCGTGTATGGCGGCGTGGATTTGCTGCGGGCGGTCTCGCTGAACGAATCGCTGGCAATTGGACGGCAGGTGGTGGTGATCGGTGGCGGCAACGTGGCCTATGACGTGGCCCGCAGCGTCGTCCGGCAGATTGCTTATGACACGGCTCGCACGGCTGCCAGGCTGCCTGGCGCACCGAGAGTCCTGCTCTTCTCGCTGGAGAGCCTGGAGGAGATGCCCGCCGATACGCTGGAGATCCTGGAAGGCGACGAAGAGGGCATCGAGCGCCGGAACGGGTGGGGGCCGTTGGGGATTGAGCGGGATGCGCAGGGCGCCGTCACTGGTGTACGGTTCCGCCGCTGCCTGCGAGTTTACGACGAAAATAAGCGATTCGCACCCGTTTATGACGATAAACAGATCGAAATCGCGCCTTGTGACACGGTTTTGCTGGCTGTGGGCCAGGCGCCCAATGTGTCGTTTCTGGAAGGCGCGGGCGTGGAGTTCGCCAGGCCGGGATGGCCGAAGATCGAGCCGGGCACCCTATCCACAACGGCGCCGGGCATCTTCGTGGCAGGCGATCTGGCGCACGGCACGCGGCTCGTGATTGACGCGGTGGCCTCCGGCAAGGCGGCAGCACGTTCCGTCTACACCCACATCACTGGACGCACGCTGCAAGCCGAGGTGCTGACGTCGTATCAGGTTCTGGACCAATACCGGCGGGAGCGCGGATACGAGTCTATTCGCCGCCAGGCGATTCCCGTCACCGAGCCGCTGGAGAGGTTTGAGCACCCGTCCGTGCAAGTGGAGACCGGCTATGACACGGCCACGGCGATGCGGGAAGCCTCGCGCTGTCTGGACTGTGGCGTGACGCCTGTGTTCGATGGCCTGCGGTGCGTGCTCTGCGGCGGCTGCGCCGACGTTTGCCCGACCCTTTGCCTGAAGCTGGTGCCTTACGACGCGGACCGCTCCGCGATTCTGAAGGACGAAGACCGTTGTATCCGCTGCGCGCTATGCGCCATGCGCTGCCCGGTGGAAGCCATCACCATGGAGCGCGTCACGTTCCACACAACCTGGAGAAGTCTATGAGTACCGCCGTTCCCCAACCTCCCTCGAGACTCGACCCGGAACCAGTTCCGCGCCGCGATCTGCTTGGCCTGGCCGCATTGTGCAGCGCCGCCGCTTCGTGCCTGTTCGCTCTTGTGGGCATGTTGCGCATGCCCAAGGCAGCCGTGCTGAGTTCGCCATCGAAGAGGTTCAAGGCCGTGCTGCCGGACAACCTGCAGGCGGGCACGGCGTTCGTACCACCCGACCGATCCGTGGCGCTGTTTAAAGACGCGGAAGGCGTGTACGCCATCTCCACGATATGCACGCACCTCGGCTGCATCATCAAGCCGACACAAGAGGGCTTCGAGTGTCCGTGCCACGGTTCGCGTTTCAGCGGCGACGGCACCGTGACGCGCGGCCCCGCCCCGCGTGCCCTGCCCTGGCTG
>JBBQLF010000366.1:0-5502 GCA_038327695.1 Bryobacterales bacterium | reverse complement strand
GAGGAACGCACGGCGCGGGACCAATCGGGCGCGCCGGCGGTGCGGTGGCAAATGTAGGGCTCGGTCACGCTTCCAGTTCTAACATGACCAGGCCCGAGCCGAGCTTGGGGTAGAAATAGGTCGACTTCTGCGGCAGCACCTGGCCGGCGAAGGAGACGCGCGCCATGCCGTCAATGGGCAGGTCTTCCAGCAGGAATACGATCTGGGCGCGGCCTTCGCGCACTTCGGCCAGCGCTTCTTCCCGGGTCCGTTTGTAGCGCAGATGGCCGCCCGCGGTCACCTTCTCCGGCGTGAGTCCGAGGAGGCGCGTCAGGATCTCATCCTGTAGCACGGCCACGTTGAGCGCGCCCGGTTCCACCGGCACGTCCGTGTGGTAGTCCCCTGTGGCCAGTGCGACTCCGAAACGGATGTGGCCCGGCGGCGACACCAGCGGATCCAAACCGGGCTGGACGCTGGGCAGCGAGGCGAGCAACGCCGCCGCATCGAAGCACTCCAGCGAGTGAACGATGCGGTGCGTGGCAAAGCAGCGCAAGCCGGGCGAATGCAGGCTGACGAACGTCATCAGCGTCCGCGGCTGTCCCATCCGCAGGGCCGTTTCGTAGCGATGATGCCCGTCGGCAATCAGGACGGGCTTGCCGGCCATCAGGCGCTGGACGGCCCCGATCCACGCCGCATCGGTGACGCGCCAAAGCTGGTGGTGGGTGCCCTCATGATCGTCGTACTCCAGTGCGGCGGGTGTGACGCAGACCTCCATCAGGCGGGCATCCACGGCGCCTTCCTCATCGGGAAAGAGCATGAAGATCGAATCGAACTGGACCTGCGTGGCCTGCAGGAGTTGGAAGCGATCCTCTTTGGGGCCGGAGAGCGTGCGCTCGTGACGAAAGACGTTGTTGCCGTACTCTTCGGTGTCGCCCAGGCCCACGATGCCGCGCCGAACCAGCGTTTCGCCGCTGCCAGGCGCGGCGAAGGTCTGCTGATAGACGAAGAAGGCGTCTGCCCCGTCGCGGGCGACGATGCCCTGCTGCTTCCATTCCGACAGGCGCGCCCCGGCGCCGGCGTAATCGCCGCCCGGCAGGATCAGGTGCGCGAAGTTGTATGGGCTGCGAGCCTTGTATACGGATTCCAGCTCGGGTGGGATCACGTCATAGGGCAAGGTGGCGAGATCGCCGATCTCGCCAGCCTTCGGTGTGTAGCGCAGAGCTCGCAGTGGATGGATTGAGGCCATCCGCTGATTTTATAGGAGCGACGCGAGGTCCGTACAGGCGATGTTCTGTCCTTCCGCCACGGCGGGGTAGGTGCAGTGTCCCTTGTAGGTGTTGACGCCGAGCGCCAGGGCGGCGTTGGAGGCGATCGCCTCGCGCGCTCCCTTGTTGGCGAGCAGCATCAGGTAAGGCAGCGTGGCGTTGTTCAGCCCGTAGGTGGACGTATGCGGCACGGCGGCGGGCATGTTGGAAACACAGTAGTGCAACACGTTGTCCACGAAGTAGACCGGGTCAGTGTGCGTGGTGGCGCGCGAAGTTTCGCAACAGCCGCCCTGATCGATGGCGACGTCCACGATGACTGAGCCGCGCTTCATCAACGGCAGCATGTCGCGGCGGACCAGCCGGGGGGCTGCCGCGCCGGGTATGAGCACGGCGCCGATGACGAGATCGGCGTTCTTGAGGGATTCGCGGATCGTCCAGACGTTGGACGCCAGCGTGATCACGCCACCGTTGTAGATGTCGTCGAGTTCGCGCAGGCGGTTCAGGTTGCGATCAATGATGGTGACGTTGGCGCCCATGCCGAAGGCGATCTTGGCGGCGTTGTGTCCGACGATGCCGCCGCCCAGGACAGTGACGTTAGCGGGCGCCACTCCGGGAATGCCACCGAGCAGCACGCCTCGGCCGCCATTGGGCGCTTCCAGATACTGCGCGCCGATCTGAACGGCCATCCGGCCGGCCACCTCGCTCATCGGAGTCAACAGCGGCAGCGAACCGTCCTTCTCCTGAATGGTCTCGTAGGCGATGCCGGTGACCTTGGCGTCCATCAGCGCCCGGGTCAACTCCGGCAGCGGCGCCAGGTGCAGGTAGGTGAACAGTGTCAACCCTTCCCGGAAGTAGCTGTACTCGGAGGGCTGCGGCTCCTTCACCTTGATGACGATGTCAGCGGCGCTCCAGACGTCGGCCGCGGTGGGCACGACACGCGCACCAGCCTCCAGATACTCTTCGTCGTGGATGGACGAGAGCGTGCCGGCTCTGGTTTGGACGACGACTTGATGGCCGGCTTCCACCAGCGTGGTTACGCCGTGGGGGACGAGGCCGACCCGGGATTCATGATCTTTGACTTCGCGAGGTACGCCGATAATCATTTCTTTTTTCCTTCCGTTGGCGCCTGGTCTGCGGGGCTCGCCGCTGCCGGCGCCGCCTCCCGCTTGGGCCCGAGGCCCAAGGCGATCAGAGTCAGGGGATCGAGCTTGCCCCGGCCACTCATGTTATTGATGTTCTGGTCTTCCTGAAACTTCTTGAGCGCTTCGGCGGACTGGGGCCCCCAAACGCCGCTGGCATCGACCGGGTAGCCTTTGGCGGCGAGCGCTTCCTGAATCTCGCGGGTACGCGCTTCATCAGGTTGCTGCTGGGTGACACGGCGTGGGTAGGCGCGCGCACTGGTCGTCTTTTTCTTGTTCTTGGTGGGTGCCTTGGCCACGGACTTAGGGGCGCTCTTGGACGGAGCCGTACTCTTTTTCGTCGTTTGAGTTTTCGTGGTTTGAGGCAGACCGGGAAGGAAGAAGGCGAGAAGCAGTGCGACAGGAAGGAACAGCAGACGGGGCAGCTTCACGTTCGAAGGATAGCAGAGTCAATAGCCGGTTGGGAGTGCCAGGTGATTGGGGGTGTGGGAGGGGGCGGATGGGGGAATTGTCCCTCCCACACCTGGCGGGTGGTGGAGCTTTTATTATACGCGCTTCGCGGTAAAAAAAACAGTCAGGTCTTATTATGAATTGACTTTAATATTTGGCGGCTGGGGCGGGGGACCAGGTGGCGGTAGCGGTGGCTGTGTTCAGTGCGCAGAGTCCGGCGGCGATGTTGTGCTGTTGGGCCCAGGCCTGGAGCGTGAGCGCGCAGACGGACTCCACTGAACCGCAAGTCCAGCCGGGGGGATTCAAGCCACTGTAACCGTTGAGGGTAGGCAGATTAAACCGCCGGGCGAGCAGCATGGCGTCAACCTGGGTATTGTCGGGGCGGGGGGAGTGGCTGATGTAGAAACTGCGGCAGGAAGGGGGCGGGGGTGGAACACGGCCGAGAAAGGCGCGTTCGGCCTGGCGGGAGTAACTGGGGAAGGCGTTCCAGTTGAGTTGCTCGACGATCAGGAGAAAGCCGAGCGCGGTGAGGGCGAGGCGGCGGTCCTTGTTGCGTAAGAGATTGCGGAACCAGTTGGCGAGCACTAGGACCACGGCGAGGTTGAGGACGAGGTTGAGGCGATGGGGGACGCGGATGCCACCGGCGCCGGGCACATAGTGATGGATCAGGCGCCAGGGTTGGAGGCCGCCGAGGGAGGTGGCGGCGAGGGCCAGCAGGAGGACGGTGACGCAGGCGGCGGCGCCGAAGCGCTGGGCCGGTGTGGTCTTGGGGCCGCGCCAGAGAGCGAAGGCAGCGGCGAGGAAGCAGAGGAAAGTGATGGGCGCCCAGCCACGTCCGATTTCGCGCAGGACGTGGACCTGGAAGATGGAGCCAAAGTCCTGGACCATGCCGCCCCAGGCGAAGTTGGCGGGGCCGGGGGAGACGATCTGGGAGACGCTGAGAATCTGGTCCTGAACCACCTCATAGGGCCGGGGGCCGGCGGCCCGGTAGGCGGGGAGGTAGGTGAGGAGGAACGGGATGATGCCGGCTGAGAACGCCACAGCCGCGGAGGCGGCCAGCGGCAGCGCGCGGCGGAAGGGGAAGCGGTTGGTGCGCGCGCGGAGTTCCAGGATCAGGAAGAGGATGGTGCAGAGCCCAAGGCTGAGGCCGAAGAAGAAGGCGACGTAGTAGGCGGTGAGGAAGAGCAGGGCGAGCAGCAGGGCGGCGGCGGCGGCGCAGGCGTGGGCCGGCAGCGGGCGCAGTTCCCAGGCCAGAACGAGGAGCCAGAGGATCAAGGGGAGAAACGCGACGCTGAGGAGCTGGCCGTGGCCGAGAGAGGCCGCGTACATGTTGGACAGAGCGAAGAGGCCCGCGGCCCAGGCGGCGAGGGCGGGCGCGAATCCGGCGGCGCGGCGCAGCAGGGCGTAGAGAGCCAGGAAGCCCAGGATCTTAACGACGATCAGCGTGAACTGGTAGGCAAGCGGGGGATCCCCGGTGAGCGCCCGGAACAGCAGGTAGGGCGGGACGTACAGAATGAGGGCATCGCTGTAGGCCAGGACCCCTTGGATTGGCGCGAAGAAATTGGGGCTCAGCGGGGCGGCCTGACCCGCGGCGATGGCGCGCCAGTGTTCGAGGATGACCAGGTGGAGGCGATTGTCGCCGAGGTCGCCGCTGAGGAGATCGCCGCCGGAGGTGACGAAAGGCAGGAAGAACAGGAAGGCTGCGGCCAGGGCCGCGGCCAGGGGCAGAAGGCGGGACCTAAGCGCGTCCATTGGCGGCGCGGCCCTCCAGATAGGTTTTCAGCGAGTCGCGCCAGTGAGGCAGATCCGGCAGGCCGGCGGCGCGGAGGTGGCGGTTGTCGAGGACGGAGAAAGCGGGCCGGTGGGCCTTGGTGGGAAAGGCGGAGGAGTCTACCGGCGTAAGATCGGCCGGGATGCCGGATAGCTCGAAGATGGCCTGGGCGAACTCGTACCAGGAGCATTGGCCGGCACTGGTCATGTGATAGAGGCCGTAGCGCTGGGTGGCCAGCAGGGCAGGGAGGGCGAGGGCGATATCCAGGGTGGAAGTGGGCGTGAGGAACTGATCGGCGACGACCTTGAGAGGCTTGCCCTGGCGGGCGAGAGCGATCATGGTTTCGACGAAATTAGAGCCCTTGTCGCGGGAGCCGGCATAGCCGTAAAGCCCGCAGACTCGGCAGATGTACGCCCTCTGCCAGGTGGCCTGGACCATGTGCTCGCCGGCCAACTTGGAGACGCCGTAGACGGAGCGGGGGCAGGGGGTATCGTCTTCCGTCAGAGGCGCAGTGCGGGTGGCGGGGCAATCGAAGACGTAGTCGGTAGAGAAATGGACCAGGGTGGCCTCGCAGGCGCGGGCGGCGAGGGCGAGATTGCGAGGCGCGAAGGTGTTGGCGGCGAAGGCGGGCTCGGGGGTGTCCTCGGCGTCGTCGACGCGGTTGTAGGCGGCGCAGTTCAAGATCAGGTCCGGGGCGTGGGTCTGCACGAACTCGAAGACGCGGGGCGCATCCTGGAGTGGCAGGTCCTCGTATTCGGTGAGGATCAGGGTATGGCTGGCCAGAACGGACTTGAGGTCCGTGGCCAGTTGGCCGAGGTGGCCGGTGATGAGAATTTTCATGCGGGTCCCGAGAAGCAGTATATCAGGGACGGGTTGGCGCGGCTTTGAGGCCGAAGAG